>JAVBTU010000304.1:0-4703 GCA_031556015.1 Thermoguttaceae bacterium | reverse complement strand
ATGGAAATTGGACGGAAATTCGTGAAAAGAGAGATTTAATAAGCCTCTTAACGCATATTTAATTTTGCTGACTAAGCTTTCAGTCAATGTTGACGCTTTGGTGTTTCAGGAATTGCAAAACCGGAGCGACGCTCTACTGTTCGAACAGCTTTTACGGAACGGTTATCGTACCAGCCGTAATGAACTCCGGCGGCAGCGATCGGTGAGGAATCCGCCGTTGGTCCGTGAACTCGAACTACTCAGCGGTACGGTCGCCGTGCGGGAGAATCTCGACCTCAATGCTGTTCCGAATTTCACCGGAAACAACGCCCGAACCGTCGCCGTCGATTCCATTCGAGGAATCACGATAACGCCGATCGATTGGAAAGCGCTCCTCGCGGACACGCAACCGCCGAAAGTCGACACGCTGGCCCATTATGTCCCCGAAGACCAGCATGTCATCGTTTTCCCGTCGGTCCGGGCGGCGAATGCGATCCTTGACGCGGTCTCCCACTCCGGGCTTTCCGCTTTGACGATCCCGATTCCCCAGATTGTCGACAGCTCCCCGGGCGTCACGACGTCCATTGTTCCCGACTACCTCGAAAGCCTCGGCTTGACGCCGCAAGTTCTGGAATCTCTCACGGAAAACCCGACGATCCAAACGGTCGCGATCACCGGTTCCGATCCGTATTTCCAAGCGGGAACCGATCTGGGAATTCTCCTGGAAACGAAGGACGCGGAATCGCTTCTGCGTGAAATTCTCGATCGTAACCGACTCGCTTCGGAGCGTCCGACCGCGCCGTTTTATTGGGTCGTCGACGAACACACGCTCCTGATCGCCAACTCGCCCTATCAAGTCGAACAGATTCGCCGGACGCGGCAATCGGGTCGCTCCTTGGCCGCTCTGGACGAATACCGATTCTTCCGGGACCGTTATCCGATCAACGACGCGGAAGAAACGGCGTTCGTTTTTCTCAGCGATGCGACGATACGACGGTGGTGTTCCCCCCGATGGCGCATCGGACAAACGCGTCGTTTGGAGCAACAGGCCCGAATGGCGAAAATCTTGGCCGAGCGCATTTCCGAAATCGCCGGATTCGGCCGCGAAGATAATCGAACGATTTCACTGTCGGACAACGACACGCCGCTCGACTCGGCCTACTTGGGAGAAACCCGGTATACGCTCGGGTATCAGGGAATCGGCAACGAGATTTACGGGCCGTACACACGACTCACTCCGATCGCCGAATTGCGCATCGACAAAGTCTCCGAAACGGAAAGAGAGGAATACGAACGTTGGCGCACCGCTTACGAATCGGCTTGGCGGGGCGTGTTCGATCCGATCGGGATCCGAATCTTCCTCGACGAAAAGTCCGCCAAAACCGACTTGACGGTGATGCCGCTGATCGCCTCTTCGCTTCGAAGCTACAGTTCCTTTCTCATGCCGGTCCTCGGAGGAAAACTCAAAGGCGACGAAGCCCGGTATGACGTACCGATTCAATACATCGCCTCTTTGGATCCGGATTCGCGGCAATTCCAGGACCCGGAAAACGATCGAAGAACCGACAAACGCGGGACGCTTTCCTGGATCGGAAATTATGTTTCTCTCTATTTCGACGAAGATCCGTTTTGGAATTCGTTTCGGAAAGAGTATGAAACGAAAGGAATT
The DNA here is from genome assembly GCA_031556015.1 of Thermoguttaceae bacterium. Taxonomy (GTDB): domain Bacteria; phylum Planctomycetota; class Planctomycetia; order Pirellulales; family Thermoguttaceae; genus JAVBSX01. Next base: position 3,055 of record JAVBTU010000304.1, on the reverse strand, counting down.
CTCTTCACCCCGAGCCCTGAACTGCTCCCGGATGGCACCTCTTTGCCGATTGTGTTGGAGGTCGCTTCACGGGACAAGGCGAAGCTCGACGGGCTGCTCGAAAAACTCCGGGAAGATATCGAAAGTCACAAGGGTATCTTTCGCGAAATTCAGGAAAAACTACACAAAGATTGTCCGTATTTCGCGATTGACATAAAAGATAATTTTTTTTCGGCGGAGATCGCCTTTTTCGTCGCGGCCGACGAACGGCGGTTGCTGCTTTCCTTCAATGAAAACTCGATCCGAAAGGCGCTCGAGCGAACGCCGAGCGGAAACGAAACGTCGTCTTCCTGGCTCGGTTCGAACCTTGCCATGAAGTTCGATCAGGAAGCTCTTCGGATTCTCGAGATCGCGTCGCTCCCCTCGCGTCGAAACGCCCAAACTCTCGCCGTCGAACGGAATCGGGAACTGCTCGATTTTTACGCGCGGCAAGCTCCGCAAAGCGATCCGATCGAATTGCACGAGCGTCTTTTCGGGGAGCGTCTCGTGAAACCGGAGGAGATTTCCTGTTCGTTTCCGGAATTGGGAATCTCCTCGGCGGAGTTCGGCGTCACGTTGGAAAACGACAATCTTCGTGCGAAAACCGAAGTCCTTTTCACTCCGCACAGTCCGCCAGAGCCATCAGGGCATAACCGGTCACGAGGTTCGGATCCCCTTCGAGCCAGCGGGTCGATTCGTTGATCCAAGAACCGTTCGGCTGTTGCCGTTTGGCGAGCGACTCGATCAGGTCGGCTCGCCAGTCGTGCTTTTTGCCGTCCGCCGATTCGAGTGTTTCGGATTTCATCACATCCAACGCTTTCGAGAAAATCGTATAGTAGTAGTACAATCCCGGATCGCCCAGGCCGGGATTCGATTCGGTGTCATAGTGCTTTTTGATCCATTCGTTGGCCGCCTTGACCCGGGGATCGTCCGGCGTCACACCGGCGTAGATCATGCTTTTCAGGCCCGCGTAACTCATGGAACCGTAGCTCCGCAAGCCGCCGTTGGGCGTTTCGCCGGCGGGCGATTCCCCTTGTCCGACCGGCGAGTAAATAAAACCACCGTCGGAGTTTTTCGCCGCGAACGCCGCCGTGTTGTGTTGCGATTCCAGGTTTTGACACCGCGAAACGAACACGAGCGCCTTTTGGATCGCCGGGTCGTCGCTCCCCGCTCCGGTGCTGTGCAGCGCTTCGATAAAAAAGTTCGTGTTCGAAAGGTCCGGCCGCTGATGTTTGCCGTATCCCGCGCCGCCGTAGAAGACGTCGTCCGGGGTGATATCACGTTGCTCCGTATATTGTCCGGCCCGAACGAACTTCTCGCATTTCGACAAGAGATCGTCGTAAGGACCTTTGGCGAGTTTGTTTTTCGCTTTCAGCAGCTTGTTGGCCGTTCCGAAGCATTGAATCGCGACACAGCTTTCGTAATTGCCGTACAAGCCGCCTTCGGTGTAAATGCCGCCGTCTTCCCGCATCGCTTTTTCGAGGTATTTCAAGCCCTTGGCGACCATCGGATCGTCGGCGGGAACGCCGCAATCGAGCAACCCGGCCACGACGATCCCGGTCGGCCCGATCCCGGCGTGCGACGAAAAGGAGCCGTCCTCCGCCTGCGCGCCGCGAAGGTAGGCGATACCTTTTCCGATCATTTCCTTACGCTGCGTTTCCCGGGCGGAATCCGCAAACGCGAACGTAGTGAAGGTCAGTACTGCGGCAATAAATGAAATTGTTTTTTGCATGTTAAATCTCCTGAGGAGGTGAGAGTAGTCTCATGATTATTCGTCCGATCGAGAATCCGAAACAAGAGTTATCGCATTTTTGTGAATCTGTTCGAGGTTGCCCGCTTCACGGTCGATTCGGTTCCACCACTTGAATCGAAGACTCAAAAAGATTATATATCGGTGTCCGGACGGGTCAACCTTTCTCCTTCCGGGTCAATCCCAAGCCGTTAACGAATTATTTGAATCTTATGAATCACAAAACCGACAGCTTTCGTGTTCGCGTCCAGGATTCCGCGTCGCCGTTTCTTTACGGTGCGGAAATCGTCAGTACCCGGGGAATTCCGGCGGAAGGGGAAACGGCGGCTCCGCTCTCCTTGTCGCGGTCGCTGCTCTCCGACTCCCGAATCGCTTGGATTTCGATCACGGACAACCCCGGCGGCGGGCCGATGCTTCCTCCGGACTGGTTCGCCGGACAGCTTGTCGAACAGTCGCATCGGGTCGTCGTTCATTTGACGTGCAAGGACATGAACCGGATCGCGTTGGAAAGCGCCGCGTGGAGATACGCCGCCGAAGGGTTCGAGAATATTTTGGCGCTTTCCGGCGACCTGCCGACCGGCGGTTATCCGAAATTCGGGCTCGGCGTGTTCGACATCGATTCCGTTGCGCTGATCGACATGCTCTCGAACATGAACGCCGGGCTCGAAGTTCCCGGTCGCAGGGGAAACGTCGAAAAACTGAACCCGACCCGGTTCTTTCCCGGCTGTGCGGTCAGTCCGTTTAAGAAGAATGAAAACGAACTTGTTCCGCACTACGTGAAAATGCTCCGCAAAATCCAAGCCGGGGCGCAGTGGATTCTCCCGCAGCTCGGGTACGACATGCGGAAATTCCACGAACTGAAGCTGTTCCTCGATTCCCGTGATCTGGGAACTCCGCTCCTGGGAAACGTGTACGTTTTGAACAAAACGGTCGCGAAGCTGTTTCACTCCGGCCGGCTCGCCGGTTGCGTCGTGAGCGCTCCGCTTCTGGCGGATATAGAAAAGTACGCTTCCGGAGAAGACAAGGGGAAAAAGTACTTCCAGGAGTTCGCGGCCAAACAGCTTGCCGTGTTTCGCGGGCTCGGATTCAAAGGCGGATATCTCGGCGGGCTTGGAAAACCGGAACAATTTTTCGAGATCCTCGAATTGTCGGCAACGTTTTCTTCCAACGATTGGAACGAGTTTTATCGGGAAATTCAATATCCGCAAACGGACGAGTTTTATTGTTTCGAGGATTCCGTCGCATCCGGCGATCCGACGCCGCAACGGGAATCCCGATATGAACAAT
>JAVBTU010000156.1:0-3505 GCA_031556015.1 Thermoguttaceae bacterium | reverse complement strand
ACGAAGAGGAGCTGTATCAGTCCCTCAAACTCGACGAACCGTGGGACAGCGAACACAATCGGCAGTTTCACTCGAAAATGCCGACGATTTTCCGTTGCCCGGCCAGCCGGTTCGCCAGCAACGCGACGACGACCTACTCGCTGATCGTCGGGCCGGACGCGTATCCCTCCGGGCCGGAAACACTCAAGCCGGAAGACGTGACCGACGATCCCAACTCGACGATCCTGTTCGTGGAACGGAAAAACCCGATCTGCTGGATGAAGCCCGAAGAAATCTCCGAAGAAAACGCGCTCAAGGGAGTCGACGTCGACCGCGGAATCGGGAGCGACCACATGCGCGGCGGAGCCAACGTCGCGTTCTTCGATGCCGTGATTCGGTTTATTTCCAACAACGCTCCGCTGGACGCGATGAAAAAAATCATCACTTACCGGGGGGGCGAGGAAATCACCCTTCCTTGATTTTCGGTTTATTGCCCTATTCCCTTCCCTTTTGATTTACCCGGGGTCGCGTCGATCCGGGGTTGATTTAACCCGTTTGATCCATGCAAAACGTTATTGTACTCATTCTCGGCGGCGGCCGGGGGACGCGGTTGTATCCGTTGACGAAATTCCGATCCAAACCGGCGGTTCCCATCGGGGGGAAGTACCGGTTGATCGACATACCGCTTTCGAACTGCATTAACAGCGGTTTGGAGCAGATTTATGTGGTTACGCAATTCAACTCCGTCAGTTTGCACCACCATATCCAATCGTATTCGTTCGACCATTTTCGCGACGGGTTCGTCGAAATCCTCGCGGCCCAGCAGACCTCCGGCAACGGGACGTGGTATCAGGGAACGGCGGACGCGGTTCGACAGAATTTCAGCTTCCTCCGCCAACGGGACGTCGATTACGTTTTGATTCTTTCCGGCGACCAGCTTTACCGGATGGATTTCCGGAAGATGATCGAAACGCATATCCAGGCGAACGCCGACGTGACGATTTCCGCGGTTCCCGTCGGGGCGGAGCAGGCTTCGGGGCTGGGAATCATGCGTTTGGACGATACGGGCCGGGTCGTCGGTTTTCTTGAAAAGCCGGAAACCGTCCAGGAACTCGCGCACGTTCGAACCGATCCCGCCTGGATCGCGGCGCAGGGGATCGAGGCGAAAGGACGCGACTGCCTCGCCAGCATGGGAATCTATCTGTTCAATCGCAAGACGCTCATGGACGTGCTGGAAAAAACGACCTACAAGGATTTCGGCAAGGAAGTCTTTCCGGCGTCGATCCGGTCCAAGAAAGTCCAGGTCCATCTTTTCGACGGGTATTGGGAAGACATCGGGACGATCCGTTCGTTTTTCGAGGCGAATTTGTGCATGACGCATGAAGAGCCGCCGTTCGTCCTCTCGACGAATGACAGTCCGACGTACACCCGGGCGCGGTTTTTGCCGTCGACGTTGCTCAGCGGGGCGACGATCAAGCAATCGCTCATCGCCGACGGCGGCGAAATCGGCGAAGGGGCCGTGATAGAAAACAGTATCCTCGGGCTGCGGTGCAAGATCGGCAAAAACGCGGTGATCAAGAACACGATCATCATGGGCAACGATTTTTACCTGACCGACAAACAGCGCCGGGAAGACGAACTTCTCGGCTTGCCGCACATGGGAATTGCCGACAACGCCCGGATCGAAGGGGCGATCATCGACAAGAACTGCCGGATCGGGAGCGGCGTGACGATTACGAATCCGAAAAACATCCAGGATTCGGCCGAGTTTCCGTTCGGCATGGTCCGCGACGGAGTCATCTGTATTGAAAAGGAAGCCGTGATCCCGAACGGTTTCACGCTGGAAAACGTGACTTGATTTCGGAGCGTGGGCGTCCCGCCCGCGCGAAATCACCCTTCCCAATCCATTCCGATATCGAGCGACGCGTTGGAGTGGGTCAACGAGCCGACGCTGATGCGTTCGACGCCGGTTGCCGCAACGTCGCGGACCGTGTCGAGCGTGATACCGCCGGACGCTTCCAGTTCGGCGGGCGACTTGAGACGATTGCGAATCTGGACCGCCTTTTTGACGGTTTCCACCGGCATGTTGTCCAGGAGAACGATGTCCGGCTCCGAGGCGAGGACATCTTCAAAATGATCGAGCGTATCGATTTCGATTTCGATCAGCGGGATTTGGTCGTTTGGGAAAACGTTCTGGATTCCCTCGGCTTTTTTGTCCGCGAGCAGTCGTATCAGATACGCCCGAGCCCGTCGCACCGACTCGCCCGGAGAAAATAGTCCTTTGCGGTGATCGATGCAGGAGCCGTCATTCTCCAACGCCTGGAGCTCTTCGGCGATATTTTCCGAATGATCGCTGTCCAAAACGTGTCCCGGAAGCGCTCCGAAGGCGAGGTGGTTGTCCTTGATCAATACGGCGTCGAACAGTCCGGTGCGATGATTCGATCCTCCACCGCAACAGACCGCGTATTTCTCCAAGCGTCTCCAGCCGAGCGTCGTTTTGCGAGTATCGTAGATTTTCGCGCCGGTTCCCTGGACCTGATCGACGAAACGACGTGTCAGCGTTGCGACTCCGCACAGATGTCCGAGTAGGTTCAACAGTAACCGCTCCGCCGTCATCATCGACAGGACGGGCCCGACAAATTCGCCGAGTTTCGCTCCTTTTTCGACGCGATCGCCGTCTTTGCAACAGGAAAACCATTTCAGCCCCGGATCGATCATCGAAATGCAGGTCGGAACGGCGACCATTCCCGCGATGACCCCCGCTTTGCGAACGTGAAAAGACGCGCGACCCTGAATTCCTCGCGGAATCAAGGCTTGACTGGTCAAATCGCCGAGTTCCCCGAAATCCTCGGAAATTGCAATGGCCATCAGGCGTTTGAGATCGTCTTCATGGATCTGATCCCAGTCGTTTTGGTTGAAATCACGCTTCACAACACCCCTTTCGGTAGGAACTCAGTGGCAAAAAATATCCGAAATTGTAGGAGAAAGAGAGATAAACTCAAGAGGGTGGAGGAAGTAGGGATGCGCTTGCGCTGCGCGAACGGATCGACTTTTCCGGCATCGTAGAAGAGCAACACGAACGGATCGGGGAGCGTCTGCTGTTTAGGTCGTTTCGCGAGGGTCCTGAGGACATCCGCAAGACGTTATCGTTTAAGTCGGCGGCTTGCAGCTCTTCATCAACCCAATCCATATCCATTTTTCGTCCTTGTTTATTTTTCCCGTCTTAGAATCCTCAGCACTAATGTGGAGCAATACACAAAACAGGAAAAATACGCAAGACCAACTTGTGTAAAACGACAAGCCGGGCTGGGGGTAAGCCCCGGCGCTAACGGAACGGCGCGAATTAACCAAAGATCAAACCAAATTCACCTCTATCCCTATCCTCTGCCTGCTGCCTGCTGCCTGCCGTCTTTGACGACCATTTGAGTCGACATAAAATGTTGGCGTCGACGAGCCGCTCTCTTAATTGGAAAAAGCATCCCAAACCTTCTATTTGCTCTATTTCATCCCCATTTTCAACATTCTT
>JAVBTU010000546.1:0-6374 GCA_031556015.1 Thermoguttaceae bacterium | reverse complement strand
GTTTTCGCGGCGGCAATCAGCAAATCGGTTTGCCGGGCCAGAAAAGCCGGAATCTGGATCAAATCGCAAACCCGACCGACCGGGTCCGCTTGGTACGACTCGTGAATATCCGTCGTCGTCGGCAAACCGTATTCCCGAGCGACATAAGAGAGCATATCCAAACCACTTTCGAGTCCCGGCCCACGAAAACCAAGGATGCTTGTTCGATTCGCTTTGTCGAACGAACCTTTGAACACGACATTGATCGGAAATTCTTTCTCGAGCGCGACCAGTTTTTTCGCGATGGGATCGAGAATATGCTCCTGTAAAACACAGGGGCCGGCGATGAGCAGCAGTTTTTCGCCGCGACCGCATTTGTGAGGACCGATATTTGCCGGGTTGTTCATGGAGAGGACAGAGGACAGAGGACAGATTTCGAGGTACTTCGATGAGTAGAAGGATTATAGCCGTTTTTTTTCGTGAAAGAAAGGTGTATAATCGCCGTAAATGGCGGAGATCGCTTTGTTGACTGATCTTTTACCGGAATCCATGTTGCGTTTTATTTTACATATTCCCCAACTGTTCGCGATTGCGTTGGTTCGTATTTACCAAAAAACGATCAGTCCGATGTTTCCACCGACATGCCGTTTTACGCCGTCGTGCAGCGAATATTTCATCCAAGCGGTCCGCAAGTACGGTCTGGTCGTCGGATCCTGCAAAGGATTCTGGCGCATCCTCCGCTGCAACCCTTGGAATCCCGGCGGCGAAGACGGGGTTAAATGAGAAATGAGAAATGAGAAATGAGTTCCCTTTCCCCCTTTCCCCCTTCCACCCTTCCACCCTTCCACCCTTTTCCCTTAATTCATAATTCGTAATTCGTAATTCCTCCCTCCCCCCCGTCCCATGCTTTTTCTCAATCCTTCCGCTTGGTGGTTGGCTTTGTTGGCGATTCCGATTGTCGTGCTTTATATTTTAAAGATTCGATTGCGGGAACAGCCGGTTTCGACGTCGATTTTTTGGGAGCAGGTGTTCGAAGAACGCCGGACGCGGTCGTTTTGGCAACAGCTTCGGCATATTCTATCGCTGTTGCTGAGCCTGATTTTTCTTACACTGCTTGCCGGAGCCGTCCTTCATCCGGTGCTTTCCTCCCGCGACCGGGTCGATCGGACCGTGATCGTGTTCGACCATTCCGCAAGCATGAACGCCGTCGACGGCGGAGCGAGCCGGTTCGATCAGGCGAAGAGCATTTTGGGCAAACTCCTCGCCTACGGCGACGAACGTAATTCGATCGCCCTGATTTCCGCGGCGGGAGAACCGCGAGTCGTACTCGGGTTTTCCAATCATCCCGGGACGCTGCGAAAAGCGGCCGAGACGATCAAGCCGACCGATCTGCCGACACGATTGGACCAGGCGATCGAACTAGCAAGAACGATTTCCCAAAGCGACGAAAGTAAAGCACGGATTCTCGTGATTACCGACGGTTGCACCGAATCGGTCAAGCCGCTCCTTGAAGCGGAGGATCTCACGTTCTTCCCGGTCGGTAAATCGCTCGACAATGCCGCGATTACACGATTCCAACCGCGGCGGCTGCTCGCCGATCCGCTCGGATATGAGGTGTTGATCGAATTGACCAACCGAAGCGACGAGCCGAAAGAGTGTCGCCTGGAGCTGTCGCTCAACGACCAAATCGTCGATTTAAGGCCGTTGACGCTCGCCCCGAATTCCGTCGAAACACAGGTTCTGCACAGCTCGACCGATCAGGGCGGGCTGCTCAAAGCGTCGCTTGACGTCGCCGATGCGCTTGCCGCCGACAACGTCGCTTGGGCAGTGCTCCCGGCCAAACCGCTGCAAAAAATCGAACTGCAAGGGGAAAACGATTTCTTCCTCGCCCGGGTCCTCCAGTCGCAGCAAAACGTGGAGTTGACGCTCGGAGACGGTGTTTCGCAAACCGGCGAAACGGTCCACATTTTCCACCAAACGGTCCCCTCGCAACTGCCGGACGGGAATGTGATGATTATCGATCCGCGAAACGACTGTGAACTTTTCACGGTCGGCGAGCCGATCGAATCGCCGCTGGTCGGGACGACGGACAAGGATTCGCCCCTGATGCGGTTCGTTCACCTCAATAACGTACTCGTTCCCGGTGCGAGAGACATCCAATTCGCCGAGGGAATCGAGAAACCGAAAATCCTGGCCGAAACGCCCGAGGGAAATCCGATCTTTTTTCAATGGGAAAAAGGAGTTCACGGCAACGGAAAGGGAAAAGTCGTCGTTCTTTCGGCGGAATTGAAGCGGGGCGACCTCGCGCTGCGGACGGCGTTTCCGATCATGGTGTCGCATATCCTCGCGTCGTTCCGCGACGGCGGCGGAGAGCTGGAACGGACGTATCGGACCGGCGAACCGGTTTCGTTGGCAGTAAGCGAGAGTGATTCGGAGACTATACGGCTTCGCGGGCCCGACGGATCGGAAACGGTCTTTCCGGTCAAAGACGGAACGGTTTCGCTCGGGGAACTGTCGCAAGCGGGAATCTGGAAGCTCGGCGACTCAGACAAGCCGATTGCGTGCAATCTCGGCGATGTTGCGGAAAGTGATTTGCGAACCGCGCCGGAAGGATTTTACGATCTGCGGGAAGGAGCGTTGCAGCAATCGGCGTCGATCCCGCCGATCTGGTTCCTCCTGGCGGTCTCCGCGTTGTGTTTGACGCTCTTCGATTGGTTCCTGTACCAACGCCGCTGGATCGATTGAGACGCGTCTATTGTCCCCGACGTGGTGAATCGTTATACTGCAGAAGAGTTCACTTGATCATTCGCTCCGTCAAGGAGTCGAGGAATCCCTTTTAACCCGAAATTCAAGGAGTATCGCATGTCCGATTGCAAATGTCGTTCCCAAGTCGTCGCGAAAGATAATGTCGCACAAGTTTTCCAGCAGGCGATGGACGCCGGCGAGGGAATTCTGCGGTTGATCCCGAACTGGGTGCCTCGCTCGTTTCTTCATCCCGGAAAACGGATCAAACTCGCCCCGACCGATTGGTACGCGCTCGGCGTCCACCGCGGCGGCATCGACGAACGCTGGTTCGCCAGTACGACCGAAGCGGCCAACGACAATCGTGCCGACGACGAAGGACTCAGCTACGTCAAGTTCGACGGCAAAAAATTCCTGCTCCGTGACGCCGTCGCCGAAGGCAAAGGAAGCGTCGTCGGAAAATCGGTCTGGGACAAGTACAAAAAATGGCCCGTCTACTCGAAATTTTTCGACAACGCCGGCCCGATCCCGCACCACATGCACCAGATGTCCGAACACGCCAAAAACGTCGGGCAGGAAGGCAAGCCGGAAGCGTACTATTATCCGCCGCAACTGAACGCCGCCGAAAATCATTTCGACTACACGTTCATGGGTTTCGAGCCGGGCACGACCAAAGCGGACGTGCGCAAGTGCCTCGAAGATTGGAACAAAGGGGACAACGGAATTCTCGACCTTTCGAAAGCGTACCGTTTGAAACGGGGAACCGGCTGGGTCGTTCCGGCGGGTGTGCTCCACGCGCCGGGTTCGCTGTGTACCTACGAACCGCAATGGGGCTCCGACGTGTTCGGCATGTTCCAGTCGCTCGTAGAAGGCCGCGAAGTGCCGTGGGACCTGCTCGTTAAAGACGTTCCGAACGACAAAAAGAAAGACCTCGATTACATCATCAGCATGCTCGATTGGGACAAGAACGTCGATCCGAACTTCAAAAATTCCAACTACGTCGAACCGATTCTCGATCCGGCGCAGTCGGGCGAAGGGTACTTCGACAAGTGGATCACGTACGGTAAGATCGACGGCGAGTCGCTCTTCTCGGCGAAGGAACTGACCGTGATGCCGGGCTGCAAATGCACGATCAAAGACGGTGCCGCGAGCGGTTGGATCACGGTCCAGGGTTGCGGCAAGGTCGGCAAACTGTCGGTCGAAACGCCGGTGATGATCAAATTCGGATCCGAGCCGAACGACGAGCTTTACATCTCCGCCGACGCCGCGGAAAAAGGTTTCGTCGTCGAGAACACCGGCAGCGAGCCGTTGGTATCACTCCGCTCCTTCGGCCCGAACGTCCCCACAAGCGTCCCGAACATCGGCGACCATCGGAAGTAAATAAACTCCGCCAAAACGCCCCCGTTAATGGAGTGTGGGCGCCTCGCCCGCACGTGAAAACAACAGGGAATCTTCTGGAGCAATTGATTTCGCAAGCGGAAACGCACGCGACAAACAAAGCCCAGAACTTTCTCTGAGCAGGCGAGGCGCCCGCTCTCCGTAAAATCGTGGAGCTTTTCGCCGCTCCAGCCCGGGGCAAGCCCCGGCGCTAACGGGAAAGCAAGCGACTACTCCACCACCACCGGCAACGACGCGAGGATTTTTTGAATCTCCTTCTGATTCCGGTACGTCGTCTTCGCGCAAATTGCGCCGTTGAGCGGCATCAACTGTGATTCGTCAAGACCGAGCGCCTTGTCCAGCGTCTGCACAATCTCCATTGTTCCATTGGAGAGCCTCATCGGTGGTGGTATCTCATCATACGTCGGGCAGTATTTCCGCACGTCGTAAACCTGGATCAGCGAGGAAACCCGCTCCTCGCCGTCTTTCGTCGTGATGACCACGTCGCCGTCTTCGTTGATCGTATAGATCAAATTGAGCGGCTTGAGAATCCGGTTGAGAACCAGCGAGGCGGGAGCGTCACTGTTGCGGATCGGACGTAACATCGACTCCGGCGTCGCTTCGGCATCTTCTAACGCTTTTTCATCGATGGCGATGAACTGCCCGGTTTGTTCCTGGAGGAGTTCGACGGCTTCCCGGAGCGTCATAGAGCCGTCGCTATCCAAACGGACGTTCGTTTCCAGTTTCTTTTCCGTCTCCTCGATCTTGGCCCACTGCGGATTCGTGGGAACGGATGACGCCTCCGCCTGCTTTCGGGCGTTCGCATCTTGGACGTCGCGGTCAAATGTTTCGATTTGCGTTCTTATTTGCTCAGTGGCTCGTTCCAACTGTTCATGAACTTGAGCTTGAACGGAGTCCGGAAGCGAGGGCTTTTCCGGAGCCGACTCCCCTTCTTCGAATCTTGCTTCGAGAACATCCGCTATTTTTGCACGGGGTTGTTCCACCGGCTCGCGAATGATCTCGAAATGCGGACGATCGACTTCCGGCGTCGGTTTCGGCTCGGGGTACACTTCGTCCACGGGCTGATACGGAGCCACGCCGATCGCCACATCACTGACAATACGATCGACTTTCACCGGCCTGTCCGGGGTTTCATGAGTTTCCCCGTCGAGTTTTTTCAGCGTTTCGCAAACTTCCTTGAGGCTGTCGAGCAGTCCGCCGACGGCGTCATGAACCGGCTGCGGCGCGGCGATGATCAAAGCCGGCTTGCCCGCCACATCGTAAATCCGGAAATCCTGTTCCGAACATTCGCTCGACAGTTGCCCCTCGATGATATTACTGATCAGCAAAACCATCGCTTGCGTGCTATCGTTGTAAGTTCCACCGAGCATTTCCTTGAGCGAATAAACGCGAATCACGTTCGGCGATTTGGCGAGTGTTACGGTTCCGTTTTCCGGAGCCGCTCGAAAAATCATTCCACCCCGGGTCGGGGAAGTCCTCGTTTGCTGTGTCGCGTTAAAACGCTGTTCGATTTGCGACGGAGAGAATACCTGCGGTGCCGCTCCCGGCGCGTAGACGGGTGCGTTCGGTGTTGGTACCGTTTTCTCAACATACACCGCTCCCGGTCGCGCTGCGGGAAACTCGACCGACGACGCCAGATTCGGATTCGGCGTCAAGGTCGGCGCTTGTGGTGCCGTACCGGGGATTTGAGGAACCGGGACCGGCGGATTCGCCTCGACGATTCTCGCGGAAATGACTTGTGGTGCCGTCGCTGCCGGTGTCGCCATCGGGACATTCGGCGGACCGACCATAAAGGCCGGCGACGGTTGTTCCATTGGCGCTGTGGCTTGCATTTCCATCGGAGCGTTTGCGGGCACCGGCAGTCCCAGTTGCGGAACGAGCGGTGGATTGGCCGCCGGAGCGACTCGAGTCGGAGAGATTTGCAGCGTCTGCGGTTTAGCGGCGCCGGTTTGCGAGAAGTAAAACACGAGCGGCGTCACGGCGAGCAGCGTCAGCAGGATCGCGCCGGCGATTCCGCCGGCGCTGCGGTTGTCTTCCGCCGGGAGCGGCAGTCCGAGAATCCGGTGGACGCGGGTCATCAGCGGTCGGGCCATCGCGGCCGGGGTCGAGAGAATGCGTTTCATGGTGTTATCTCCATTTCGATTGAGGCGTAATTGTTCCAGATGAACAAGCGTTTGTACGTAAAGGACACGATCGGTTTCCGCCCGGGCCACGACGAGGTCGTCGCACAGATATTCCCGATCGCGGCGGACACG
>JAVBTU010000158.1:0-9758 GCA_031556015.1 Thermoguttaceae bacterium | reverse complement strand
GGACGTCTGGGCGAAACTGGACGACCCGATGAAAACCGTTACGGTCCAGACCGCCCCGGCGATTCGGGCCGCGCTCGGGGAGTGTTTCGGACTCCCGCCGGGCACGCTCGTGACCGGGAAAATGGTCGCGGCGCTGCGGCGGCTCGGGTTTGACGCCGTATTCGATACGAATTTCACGGCCGACCTGACGATCCTTGAAGAAGGAACGGAACTCCTGACCCGGCTGAGAAAGAAGCTGGCCGAAGGTGATGACACCGTGAAATTGCCGATGCTCACGAGCTGTTCCCCCGGTTGGATCAAGTTCGCCGAATCGATGTTTCCCGATCTGCTCCTGAACGTTTCAAGCTGCAAATCGCCCATGTCGATGCTCGGAGCTTTGTTAAAAACGTATTGGGCGAAAAAACGCGGACTCCAGCCGTCAGAGATCGTCAACGTCGCCGTGATGCCGTGCACCGCCAAGAAATTCGAGGCAAGCCGGCCGGAACTGGGTACCGCCGGAATCGGCGACATCGATTTCGTCCTCACGACGCGCGAACTCGGGCGAATGATCCGTGAAGCGGGAATCGATTTTGCTTCCCTGCCGGACGAAACGATGGATTCTCCGCTCGGCCTTTCCTCGGGCGCGGCGGATATTTTCGCCAATACCGGCGGTGTCATGGAGGCGGCGTTACGGACCGTTTACGAAATCGTGACCGGACGAAAATTTCCCGCCGAGAATCTGCATGTCGCGCCGATTACCGGACTCCAGGGGGTCAAGGAAGCGTCGTTGACGTTGCAAAACGTCGATCTGAACTGGAGTTTTCTCGAAGGCGTCACGGTCAATGTCGCCGTTGCGCATGGACTGTCCAACGCGAAAGCGGTGTGCCAGGCCGTCCGGGACGGCTCGGCGCCGTGGCATTTCGTCGAAGTGATGTGTTGTCCCGGAGGCTGTATCGGAGGCGGCGGGCAACCGCGTTTGACGACCGACGAAGTTCGCAAAGCGAGAATCAAAGCGATTTACGCCGAAGACGAAGGAAAATCGTTGCGTAAAAGTCACGAAAATCCCGACGTCAAACATCTCTACGAAGAATTTTTGGAACACCCTCTCAGTGAAACCTCACATCACCTGCTGCATACGGAATACGTTCCTCGCATGCGGTGGTGATCTACGAACAGGAGTCCTGCCATGAATACCCTGATGAACACCTTCAACGTGAAAGTCGCCGAGCGTCCCGCGTTACGTCTGGTTGGCATGAAAATTCATTCTTCCCTTCCGAGAGCCTCGAAAGATTGCCTGGTCCTATGGCACCAATTCATGCCGCGGGAAATCGGCGAATTGTTCGGTGGTTGCAAAGCGACCTACGGAGTTTCGACGATGACCGGCGGCCGGGAATTCGATTATTGGGCGACCGTGGAAATTGATCCGAATCTTCCGATTCCGGACGACATGGAAACCGTTTGTCTCCCGCACGGCGACTATGCCTTTTGCGCGGTTCCCGGTTATGAGTCGCTCGACGAAGCCTATGATTTTATGTTCCACCGGTGGTTGCCTCGACAAACGGATTTTGTTCACGAGCCCCAATCACTCTGTTTCGAATATTATCCGACTCATTGGCAGCCGCAGGATCTTTTTGAACTCTACATTCCCGTCTCCCATCGCGAACGGTCGGAGAAGTCGTCGTAGTTGTACTTTTAATACCTCAGCCCCCTTGGAAATTCCCGTTGACTCGTTTCCGGAATTTTGTTAGATTCCGTTCGTTTTGCCGCTCCCTCCTCCGCCGATCATAAACGACTGTCCAGCGGCAGCGATCCCGTATTAGGAATGATACGCATGAAAATCACGTACCTTTGCGAATACGGATCGGTCAACGGGGCGGAAAAGTCGCTCCTGGCGATGCTGCGGTTGTTGCCGGAAACGGACTATCAGCCGCGGGTCGTTGCGCCCGGAACCGGGCCGTTTGCCGCCGAACTCGATCGGCTGGGAGTGCCGCGACTTTCCTGGCCGGACCGGTTCGCCGATTCGACGCTGGAAGAGAAACGGCGTCATCTCGAACGCCTGTTACGAGATTTTCCGACCGATCTGGTTCACGCGAACAGTCTCTCGATGGGGCGACTCGGTGGGCCGGTCGTCCAGTCGCTTGGCATCACGAGCGTCGCCCACATACGGGACATTATTCGGCTCAATCGAACCGTGATCGACGACCTGAATCGGCACCATCGACTTTTCGCCGTTTCGGACGCGACGCGGGGCTTTCACATCGCCCAGGGGCTTGACGCCGTGAAATGTCTGACGCTTTACAATGGTGTCAATCTGCGCGAGTTTTGTCCGAAATCGCCTCCGGGTCGTTTGCACCGCGAACTGCAAATCCCGTATTCGGCCCGGCTTTTGGGGTGTATCGGACAAATCGGACCTCGCAAAGGGCAGGACGTTTTGCTGGACGCCGTGGAACCGATTCTCGAACCGCTCGACCTGCATCTTCTCGTCGTCGGCGAACGATTTTCCGGCAAGGAGGAAACCATCCGGTTCGAGAAAATTATCCGCAACCGCATTTCAAAACCGCCGTTTGCCGATCGCGTACATCTATTGGGGATTCGCAACGACACTGCCGAACTACTCCCGGATCTGACGCTGTTGGTACACCCGGCGCGACAGGAACCGCTCGGGCGGGTCTTGCTCGAATCGCTCGCCTGTGGTGTTACGGCAATCGCGACGGATGTCGGCGGAACGACCGAGATCTTGCCGCGCAAAGAGCAACTCGTCTCTCCGGACGAGCCGGAAGGGTTGCGACAAAAAATCGTCGATCTTCTCGAAAACGACGCGTTGCGTCGGGAAATCGGCTTGGAATCACGCCGGATCGCCGAAGCGAAATTCGACGACGCAATCGCGATGGAATCACTTCGGCGTCATTACGACGCCCTTATCGGAAAATGATTACCGGTTCAACAGCCAAACGAGCAAACCTTTTTGGGCGTGCATCCGGTTTTCGGCTTGCGCGACGATACGGCTTTGCGGGGAATCCATGACGCCGTCGGTCACTTCCTGCCCTCGTTTTGCCGGAAGACAGTGGAGGAAAATGCAATTCTTTCCCGCCTTGGCCATGAGCGATTCGTTGACCTGGTACGGCCCGAAGATCGCCTTTCGCTCGGCTTCCTCGGCTTCCTGCCCCATGCTGACCCACACGTCGGTGTAAATCGCATGCGCGTCCTTGACCGCTTCGACCGGATCGGTCGTCGTTTCCAGTTGAAAACCGTCGACGGGATTCGGACCGACCAGATTTTTCAGCGTGTTCTCGTCGAAATCATACCCTTTCGGGGACGCGATCGCCATGCGTACGCCGAGTTTGGCACAAGCGCGGACCAGGCTCACGGCGACGTTGTTGGAATCACCGACCCAGGCGAGCTTCAAGCCTTTCCAGTCGCCGAATTCCTCCTTCATCGTCAGCAGATCCGCCAGCGCCTGGCACGGATGCGCCGCGTCGGACAGCGCGTTGATCACCGGACAACTGGAATATTTCGCCATCTCGACGATACTCTCATGTTTTTTGGAGCGAAAAACGATCGCGTCGACCATGCTGCTCAGGACCCGGGAAAAATCGGCGGTCGTTTCCCGCTTGCCGAAGCCGACGTCCGCGCCGAGGAACATGCTGCTGCCGCCCAGTTGTGTCATGCCCGCCTCGAAACTGACCCGGGTGCGCAACGACGGCTTCTCGAAAATCATCGCGATCGTCTTCCCGGCCAACAGCGGTTTGCGAACGCCGCGTTTCACGTCCGCTTTGATCTGTATGGAAAGCACGAAAATCCGTTGGAGTTCCTGTGGTGTTACGTCGTCGAGAGTGAGGAAATGGTTCATGGTCAGGATAGGTGTCAGATGGCAGGTGTCAGGTGTCAGATGGCAGATGGCAGATGGCAGAGGATAGAGGATAGAGGATTGACGGTTGACGGCGGATTTTCTGATACCTGCCGTCTGCCGTCTGTCGTCTCATCTCATACCTGCCGTCTGCTGTCTGAAATCTAATCTCAAACCTGTTCGGGGACGTTAAACGGCTCCCGCGGCTGGCGGGTGAGGAATGCGTCGGCTTGCGGGGCGTCACGGAATTTCTCTTTGGCGGTGTCGATCGCCAGTTTTTCGCTCACCTGGAACGGGACGTCTTCGATTTTGACTTCGTCCTGAAAAACGTTTTTGAAATTCGCGACGACCTTGTCGATCGATTCCTGGAGGATCGTGTTGTTTCCCATTTTTTCGCGGATCGAAGCGAGCAAATCGGGCTTGCCCGTCCGGTAGGCGGCGTTGCCCCAATGGCAAACGGCGGCGGAGTAATGCCCTTTCGAGATCGGGGCGTTCAGGGATACCGAATCGCGATTGCGGACCGCGTCGATGAAATTGCCGAACGGTCCGCCGGGCGCCGGTTTTTCGTACTCAACGTCGATTTTTTCCCGGTCGCCGTTTTTCGCGATAAACGTGTCGCCGCGAATGACGCCCTCTTCCGTGTAAAACTCCGCTTCTTCGCGCGGGTTCCACTTGTCTTTCGGCCCGGCGATGTTGCATGATTCATAGATGAGCGGGACCCCGTCGAAATCGTAGAGTACGAACTGGATCGTCGGCGTTTGGGCCTGGTCTTTGTATTCGTTGGGGCGATCCTTGACAAACCGGCTGCCGAACGAGATGACTTCGTTGGGATGCTTTTTGTCCATCGCCCACAGGCACAGGTCGAAAAAGTGAACGCCGTTGTTTCCGATTTCGCCGTTGCCGGTGTCCCAGAACCAGTGCCAGTTGTACGGCACGAGATTTTCGTGATACCCCATCAAAGGAGCGGGCCCGATCCAGAGGTCCCAGTCGAGATTATCCGGCGGAGCCTGGATCGGCTTGAACCCGAGCGGCCCCCGGGGTCGGTTGGCGTACACTTTGGCGGCGACGAGTTTTCCGTACTTCTCGCTCCGGACCGCCGCGGCGACTTTCGCCCAAACGTCGTCCGAACGGCGCTGGGTTCCATGTTGGACGAGCCGTTTGTATTTCTCCGCCGCTTCGGCACATTTGCGACCTTCGAAAAGATTCTGACTGCACGGTTTCTCGACGTAGACGTCTTTTCCCGCCTGGCATCCCCAGATGGTCATCAGCGAATGCCAGTGGTTGGTCGAACAGACGGACACGCAATCGACGTCCTTTTCGAGCATTCGCCGATAATCCTGGGTTCCCTGGGGAGCCTTCCCGGTTTTCTTTTCGATTTCCAGGATTCTCTGGTTGACTTTATTGGCATCGGCGTCGACGACGTAAGCGATTTCGACGTTGGGAAGGTCTCCGTAAAAGCCGATATGCTCTCCTCCCCGGCTCCCTGCGCCGGCCAAAGCGATGCGAACCCGGTCGTTGGCGCCGAGTATTCGACCGGACGCCGAAGTCCCGGAAATCGCAAACACGGACGCCCCCGCGATGGTTAATGCGGAGGTTTTCAAAAAGGTTCTTCGATTCAATTTTGACATGCTTAACCTTTCGATTCTGGAATATGAAGAGTGTCTGGAATGGGAAAAAAGCAGACAACGAATAGGAGTATACCATTTGGTCCGGATAAACACACCAGCCCCAAGCGTCAGCGCTCGCTGTACCACACATCTTTTTTTCAGTTGCGTTCGTCGAATACTCAGGTCACTCACAAAAACCTTATTTTTGAGGAAAAAACAACCTCAGTAGCTTCAAACGTCCCCCTTTCAAATAACCTTATTCCCTTATTCCAAGGGAGTGAATAAGGGAATAAGGGCTGTTTTCTTGTCGAATTTCGGCTACTGAGGTTGTTTTGTCAAACAAAATAAGGTGAAAATAAGGTTTTCGAATCTGTCCGATGACTTGTGTGGTACGGCGAGCGCTTACGCTTGCGGCGAATAAGAAAAAACAAAAACTTGTTAGCGGCCTGCATTCCCATGAAGAGTCATGGTGTCGCGATTGACTTTTCGTCGATGGAAAATATACTGTCGGTCCAAAGGCGGAAGTGATCCGTTGTTCACGGGAGTAATCGATGTGCGGTATCGCAGGAGGAATTTGGACCGATTTTCGGCGGCGAATCGAGCAAAAAACGCTCGATGCGATGGTCGACGTACTCGCTCATCGCGGACCGGACGATCGTGGGACGTTTCTGGAACAAAGCGATTCTTTCGGCGTCGCACTGGGACATCGACGGCTTTCGATCATCGATCTTTCCCCGCTCGGTCGCCAACCGATGTTCCATCACGACGGAACGATCGGCGTCGTTCTCAATGGAGAAATCTATAATTTCGAGCAGCTTCGCAAACCGTTCGCCGACGCCGGATATCCGTTCCGCAGCGAAACCGATTCCGAAGTGATTCTTCCGCTCTACGAAAAGTATGATCTCGATTTCGTGCAATACCTCAACGGCATGTTCGCGATCGCCCTTTGGGACGCCCGGCAACGACGACTCGTTTTGGTCCGCGACCGGTTCGGGAAAAAGCCGCTCGTCTACCGGCATGAGAAAAACCGACTGGTTTTCGCGAGTGAATTGAAAAGTCTGCTGCAAATTCCCGATCTTCCCCGGGAAATCGATCCGGTCGCACTGGATCGGTATTTGACGTATCAATACGTTCCGCATCCTCGTACGATTTACAAGGGGTTTTCGAAACTTCCGCCGGGACACTTGGCCGTGTTCGAGCGGGACGGTTCCTTTCAGGTTCAACCGTACTGGAATTTCGATTTCAACGTCGAAGAATCGAACCGTTCGTTCGCGGAGTGGTCGGACGAGCTTCGGGAATTGCTGTCCGACGCCGTGCGGTTGCGTCTTCGCAGCGATGTTCCGCTCGGGGCGTTTCTTTCCGGCGGGATCGATTCGACGATCATCACCGGGCTGATGCAAAAATTTTCGTCGCGCACGGTCCGGACGTTTTCAATCGGTTTTCCCCAGGCGGAATACGACGAAACGGCTTACGCCCGGGCGGCGGCGCAAAAATTCGGGACCGACCACGAAGAGTTTATCGTTACGCCTGACGCGAGGGAAGTTCTGCCGAAACTCGTTTACCATTACGACGAGCCGTTTGCCGACAGCAGCGCGATTCCGACGTGGTACCTCGCGGAAATGACGAAAAAACACGTTTCCGTCGCGCTGTCCGGAGACGCCGGGGACGAACTGTTCGCCGGATACCAGCGGTATTTAGCCGTCGGTTTGGGAGCCAAGGTCGACCTGTTGCCGCTTTGGTTTCGTCGGCTCCTGGCCGGGCCGGTCATGCGGAGGATACCGTCGTCGATCCGCCAGAAATCGAAGCTGCGCCGCTTCAAACGGTTTCTCGAAGCGCTCGGCATGACGCCGCTGGAACGGTATTTGCAATGGATCGCGATCTTCAACCGGTCCCGAAAAACGCAACTCTATTCCGACGATTTCCAAAAGACGATCGCCGCGCAAGACGACGGGGACGTTCTCGATTTCCTGGAGCAGGCGGCGTCAAGGAGTGCGAAGCGGGACCCGATCACGTCGATCACGCTCACGGATTTGATCACGTATCTGCCGGACGATTTAATGTGCAAGACGGACATCGCGTCGATGGGGCACGCCTTGGAATGTCGGGCGCCGATGCTCGATTACCGGGTCGTCGAACACGCGATCCGGATGCCGATTTCGATGAAAATTCGTGGTAACACCGGCAAATGGATTTTGCGAGAAACATTCAAAGACCTCTTTCCGCCGGAGCTGCTGCGGCGCGGCAAGATGGGGTTCGGTGTTCCGTTGGACCACTGGTTTCGCGGCGAACTGGCGGGATACGTCCGAGAAATCCTGCTCGACCCGCAAACGCTCGGTCGCGGTTATTTCGACCCAGACGCCATACGCCGTTTGCTTCATGAGCATCAAACGTCTCAATTCGACCACGCGAGTCGGCTTTGGTCGTTGTTGTTCCTGGAATTATGGTTTCGTCAATGGAGTCCGGGCGGGATTTGAGAAACCGTGCCGAAAGAGTTGCCGCATTTGCCGTTTGAGATCCCCCCGGTATTGAATGCGGTTGTCAAAACACGAATCGGGGCTATACTCCGGGCTTCGGAGTCGACGACGGACCAATAAGGAGAATCATGGCGGAAGTCAAATTGTTTACGGATGGGGCCTGCAGCGGGAATCCCGGGCCCGGGGGCTGGGCGTTTATTTTGCGGCATGTGAAAAGCGGCACGGAACTCGTTCGATCCGGCGGATTGCGGGAAACGACGAACAACCAAATGGAAATGCTCGCCGTGATCGAAGGACTCTCCGCGCTGACCCGGCCCACGAGCGTCGAACTGATCAGCGACAGTCTTTACGTCCTCAAGGGAATCGCCGAGTGGATGCCGAATTGGAAAAAAAACGGTTGGCGACGCAAGGATAGCGGCTCTTGGAAACCTGTCAAAAACGTGGAGCTTTGGCAGCGACTCGACACGCTCATCGCGACTCACACGTTGAAGTATACCCATGTTCGCGGACACGCCGGGCACCCGGAAAATGAACGCTGCGACCAACTGGCCGTCGAGGAAAGCAAAAAATTCTGATACACTTTGCCATCGATCATGTTCCGACTTTGCTTGTTGTTGACTCTTTGTCTGACGCCGAGTTTCGTTTATGCTCAGCAACAAGAGGACGTGAATCCTCCTCCCCCGCAAGCTCCCGCGACGCAGGTCGAGCCGGGCAGTGAGGCATCGGCCCTCAAGGCGGTCAAAGACTATTCGCTGATCGATTTGATTCTTTCGGCGGGAATCATCGGACATTCGATCATTCTTCTTTCGGTCGTTTCCGTTGCGCTGATGATCGAACATCTGCTGGTCATTCGCGAAAAGGTCCTCATGCCCCCCGGCTTTGCCGATGAAGTCGTCAAAAATCTCAACGAGGGGAAATGGAACGAAGCGATCAAGTTGTGTCGCGACGAGACGAGCGTTCTCGGGATCGTACTCTCGGCCGGTCTGAAAGAATGCGACATTGGCTGGGACTCCGTCGAAAAAGCAGCCGAAGACGCCGTCGCCGAACAGGCGGCCCGACTTTACCGGAAGACGGAGTATCTGAATCTGATCGGCAATATCGCCCCGATGCTCGGCCTGCTCGGTACGGTCGTCGGATTGGTGATCGCGTTTCACGATATGGCGAATCTCGAAGGGTATCAACAGCGAGCCGGCGATTTGGCGGGAGGAATTTACCTCGCTTTGATCACGACCGTGGAAGGCTTGATCGTCGCGATTCCGTCGCTGGGCGCTTACGCGATTTTCAATAACCGCATCGCCGTTTTGGTTGCCGAAACGACCTACATCGCCGAGCAGGTCCTCCGGCCCGTCAAGAAAAGATTGACCAAACCCCGTTAGCGGCGGGACTTGCCCCGCGTTCCAGCGGGTTGCGATACAAATCGATTGCGCTCGCTTACGCTTCCCGCTCTGTTGTTACTATGAGACGAGCTGCAAGGAGCGCCGTTGACGAAAATGGCGTTTGGCTGTTCATGGCAATTTGACGCTAACGGACAACGGCTACTGGGTCGAAGCGAAAGATTTACGCGTCGGCGACGTGTTTTTAGGTGCCGACGGCAAGTTGTCGACGTTGACGAACGTGGTACGACTCGAAGTCGCGGGCGGGATCAGCGTCTTCAACTTTACCGTTCAAGGGAATCATAACTACTTTGTGCTTGCGAAGGAGTATGACCTGGGCCAGGCTTGTGTACTGGTACATAATGCAAATTGGTACCGGCGAATGAAACAAAACCCAGATGGCACGCCGGTTTTCGGCGAAAGCATGGACAAATTAGGCGTTAGGACGCGCGCATAAATAAACTACCCAAATTGGCAT
>JAVBTU010000086.1:0-8416 GCA_031556015.1 Thermoguttaceae bacterium | reverse complement strand
ACGAAGCGGGGCAAAGCGACGAAGCGATCGAAATCGTTTGGCGCATCTTCGACCGGACCGAAGAACTCCAGGGCAAGATGAGCGTGATCGCGAAGCTGTCGAACTATTATCAAATGGCACGGAGTTTCGACAAACTCGTCGAACGATTGCGGCAGAACATGAGCAACCCGTCGCAGCGGCGGGAAGCGGCGTACTGTTTGGCGCAAGCGCACGCGTCGGTCGGCGATTATTATTCGGCCCGCAACGCGCTGGAAATGCTCCTGACCGGCGTCGACGAGGAAAAAACGAGTGATACCTTTTTGCTCAACCAGCTTTCCATGGTCGCGGAAATGCAGGGCGACTTCGCGTCCGCGGTGCGGTATCAGGAGATGCTTTGCGATTTGAGCAACCAACCGCAGGACATGAACCGGCTGCTCGAACTTTATTTCGCCGGCGGGGAAAAGGATAAGGGAAACACCCTTTACCTCCAGACGATTCTCGGCAAAGGGGATTTCGTCGAACAAATCGACGCTGTGGACAAAATGCTCGGTCGGGAAGATTACCAATTCGCCAAATCGCTGGTCGAACGGTTGGAGTTGAAATATCCGGACAACTGGGAATTGATGTACCGAAAACTCGAACTGTCGTATTGGCTCAAGGAAGGGGACCCGCAAGCGATCGCGGCATCATTACGTAAAATGAGCATCCCGGAAGAGGAACTGTCCGCCGCGAAACAGAAAGAGCAAAACGCCCTGAAAAAAGTCGAAAAACCGAACCCGAACGCCGCGAGGTACGGAATGGGCTCGAACTATTCGCCGTGGGGCTTCGGGCAGCATCAGGGGTATTTTGGTTCGTATTACTCTCCGCTGGACGGCGGTGAAACGATCGGACGTTGGCGCAATCAGAATCAAACGCTGATCCAGACGACGTACCGCGAACTGTTGCAACTGGAACAGTATTATTACAACCGCGGGATGGGAACGAGCCGTACCCCGGAAAAGCCGTTGTTCAAGCCGGATAATTTCGGTGACGCCAAATTCGCCGCGCTCGCCTGGGAACTGAAATTCGCCCACGATGTGGATAAACCGCCGGTCGTGGAAGCTCCCAAGCCGGTCGAGGAAACGCCGCAACCGTCGGACCCCGACCCGTTCGCGGCGACTCCGGAAGGGGAAGATGCGACCGAAGAAACGCCCGAGGAAGCTCCGCCGGGGCCGAAGTACGAAAAATTTCTGAAACTCATCGCCGATTCGCTGGACGCTCTCCCGGAACAATCGGACGAGAAAGACGTGCTGCTGGCCCGGTTGCGTTTGGAAACCTTTTTGCAGCAATTTCTCCAGCAAACGCAAGGGCTCGACCCGACCGAATTGCCGCCGCAAGCGGAAAAGGACGAACTGTTGCGCGAACTCACGTCCTCGTCGCAGCGCTCCATGACGAAACTCGGCCTGCTCGGCGAAAACGAGTGGAAACAGTCGGCGTTCAATTCCGTGCTTCAAAGCTTGACACGGACGAAACTCCTGGAACAGTTGGAGTCGATCGACATCGACGATCGGATCGCGAAAACACTCGCGAATTTGCCGCCGAATGTGAGTCTCGGCGAAAATTGGGAACAAAATTATCGCAAAAATATCGAAGAACGTATCGCGCAACTGAAAAAGGAAGAAGCGGAAAAGGACAAGGAGCTTCTCTCCGAGTCGCAGAAAATCGATTGGCTGCTCGACGCGGTCAAACACTCGACTCGGGAAAAACCGGAGCAATTCGCGACGTTCTTGCATCAAACCGCTCCGCTGTTCGATATTCTTAAGGAAAAGAACCGCGATGCGGATATCACGGCCTTGAACGATCTGATCGAAGAAGCGGGTAAAGATAATGCCATGGTCTATTTCGGCATGGGGACTTTGACCTTCATGCAGCGGTCCGTGCTATCACAGTTCGCCTTGTCGGATCCGTTCGGAGCATTGGGAGAAAGGCTTGATTCCGTCGACGCCCCGGATCCGTTCGAGGAGATGAAGTCGTGGGTTCTCAAGGGAAAAGACTCGCTGATTCGGAATCTCGGGAAAAAAAATGCTGGTTTGCCGTACGGTATGCCGGTGGACATCATGGCGACTTCAACGCTTTCGCAATACCTTGGAACCCGGATATACCCGACCCTGAACGCGATCTACGGCAACGAACGGATTCAGGAAGCGCAACTGGAAGTCGGCCTGCCGGGAGGACGCGGATATGCGATGCCGGGAATGGGCGGGGTAATGGTGTACAACCCCGGGATGCCTGTTCCCATGATGCAAGCAGTAGAAGACAAAGAAAAAGAAGAGGGCGAGGAAGAAAAAGACAAAAAGAAAATCCTCTCGCAAGCCGACGTCGACCGACTCGCGGCGCTCGAAAAACGGATTTTCGAGACGATCGATTTTTATTTCACGCTGCAAACGGAAATCAACCGGGCGACGGCCGCGACGGAGAAAAAAACGATGCTCGCGCCGAACCGGCAACTGCAATCGCTCTCGCAATACCGGTACTATTTCGACGGGCAGAACCGGATGGGTTCGTACCAGATCAACCAGCTTCTCAATCCGAACCTGGTCGGTTACAGTTATAACGAATTCCTCACGACGCTCTCGCAAACCCTGCCGATTCTCGACAAGTTGGTCAAGGATTCCGGTTACGCTGAAGGTGTAAACAAAGACGCGCTCTCTTCAGAGTGCGTCAAACGGTTCGACGAACTGATCGCGGCGAAGGAAAACGATCCCAATACCGCGATCGCGAAAATCGTGAAAGATTATCGTATCTCGCAGTCGCAGATGAACCTCAATCGCGCCGAGGAATCCCCGGACGAGATGCTCAAGATTCTCGCCAAACTCGAAGAGGAACGCAAGGAAGCGTCGGAAAAGCAGGAAACGTTCCCGGCGACGAAACTGTTTCTGCTCGCCTTGATTTACGCACAGAACAGCCGGTTCGAGGACGCGATCCAAGCGCTCGACGAAATTCCGTTCACTTCCGCCGCGGACGTGAAGCTGCGCGAAACGATCGTGCTGCAACTTTATCCGCGTTCGGAGCAGAACGAAAACATGCGCAAGCGTGCCCAGTCCGCAATCGATAAACTGCTCGGGTATCAGTTGAGTTCGGAGGAACTGATCACACTCCGTTCATCGCTGCGGATGTTCGACCGGAACGAAGAAGCGGACGCGATCCGGGATCGGCTCATGTTAATGGCCAACGACATGAACACGATGGGGAATCTGCTCGACGAACTGCGCGGCGATTCGGCCAACCAGGAGCAAGCCGTCCAGTTCGCGCTGAAGGTGTTCCGCAGCCCCGCTCTGTCCGGTCCGCAGGCGATGCGCAACGATTCGTACGCCCGGTACTTGAAAACGCGGGCCCTGGATGTTCTCAAATCGGCGGGCAAACTCGAAGAGATTATCGAACAGATCGAGGCCCAATGGAAGAGTTCGCCCGGCTCGTTTGAGATCATGGCGTCGTTGGCCGACATCTACCAACGCGCCGACCGTGCCGAAGACGCCAAACGGATCGCCGGGGAAATGGGTAAGCAGGTTCCCGACGACGCGCAAAAAATGCTTTCCTATTCCACCGTCCTGCGCGGTCTGGACATGAAAGAGCAGGCCGCCGATTGGATGACCAAAGCGCTCGAAAAGGACCCGAATCTGTTCTTCAACAACTACTGGGAATACCAGCGGATGTACACCGAAGCGGGGCAGGGAGAAAAATTGATCGAGCTGTTGAAAAAGATCAAGACGCCCGAATTGTTGCGCAATTCGCACGTCCTGGGCAACTGCATCTCGAACATGATGCACGACGATTCCACGAAAGAGACGGCCAAAAAACTGTTCGATTACTTCTGGGAGTCCAAAAACGCAACGGAAACGGAGCGGGATCAAATGCGACGGGCGTTGGTCGATCAAATCATCTACAATCCGAATCCGGAGTATTATCCGTACTTTCGCGAAGTCGTCCTGAAAACCATTGCCGTGCCGGAAAAGAAAAAAGCCGCGGCAAGCCAATCGCAGCAAACGGTCTACTACGGCGAACGAAATCCCAACGCGACCCGTTCCTGGTCCTCGGACACGTCCTATTCGCTCTCCGAAGCGTTCCTGGTCACGGCGTCCGGGAAAAGGAAACTCGAGGATTTGCGCAAGGACGTCGACGAAATTCTCGCGGCGTACACCGACGACGCTTTGAAGGACCAGGAGAATATTCAACGGCGTATTTACGCCCGGATTTTCTCCGCCCTACTCGAACTGAAACTCAAGCACGTCGATAAGGGGATGGAAATTCTCGAAGAACTTCGCAAGGATAAGAACGCGCTCGTGCAATCCGCCCTGAACGAATCCGCGGTCGCGATCACGCAACAGCTCGAAGCGACCGAGACCCCGAAAGCGAACGAACTGGCGGTGTCATTCTGTGAAACGGCCCTGAAGACGCAAAGTTCGCGGGGGAGTTTCGTCGATTCGTTCCTCGAACGAAAACTGGTGCTGCTTTACCTGAAATCGGACCATCCGGAAAAGGGCAAGGAGCGAGCCATCAGCGCGATTAAGCGCGACCTGCGTATTCTCAAACAGATGGGGACGAACAGTCAGATTCAAATCGGTAACAACTATTACAGTATTTACGAGTTGTCCGAATCGGTCCAGCAGTTCGGCAACGCGTTGAAAAACGGCGGCGGTGCCATGGATCTGCTGTTGATCTACCGGCAACAGTGCGACGGGCAGGCGTGGTACAACGCGCTGCTGAAAAATCAGAATTACCGGTATTACGTCGATCGGCTCAAAGAGCCGTTCGCTTCGCTCGCCGAGCGAATCACCGCCGAAGATTACGCCGCGAATATCGAACTGTTCCTCCCGATCGCGAAAGAAGAGAATACCGCTACGGATAACGCCGAAGCCGGCAAAGAAGCGGTCGCCGCCAAAGTCCCGCTCGAATTGGGCGTTTCGGTCTTCGCGACGGGCGTCGAATCGAAGCTTTACGCCGGTATGAAAATTCTTTCGCAAAACGATCCGGAAAAGTTCGCGAAAATCCGTACGGCGCTCGATGCGCTCCGAAGCGAACACCCGGACGACCCGACGGTGCTAGTCGCCCATACGTATTACGATCTCCTCGCCGGAGACGTCGAGACGATCGTTCGTGACGTCAAAACGTGCGCGGCCTGGACGACCGGCGAAACGGCATCCCAGAACGTTTCCGACCAGGTCTATCTCGGGATGTGGAGGATCGCCGACGAACTGTACCAAAAACCGGACTCCGAGCTGTCGAAACGGCTCGAAAGCGATTGCGAGGCATTGACGCAATTCGCGGTCAAATATGTCGGCAAGAAAATCGAGGACCGGAGCGTCGGCGTCAAAAACGAAGGGGAAGCACTCCACAAACGGATTTTGGAAGTCGTGCCCCAATCGGTCGCGGACAAAATCACGATCACGATTTCCGAAAACGCCCTGGAGAATTCGCTCTTCCCGAATGGACAATTCCTCGACGAACTCGATTATCGATACGTCGATATTCGCGAACAGTATATCGAAGCGGTCAAGGCGAAAAACGCGAAAGCGGTCCTGAAGGTCTTTGAAAACATATTCAAATCCGGCTGGCCCGGCTTGGCGAACGCGGCCCAAACGAATGTCGGGTATCACCATGCGAAACTGTCGCTTTACATCCTCGATTCCGCTTTGGAAGCGGCAAAGACGGCGAAGGTGGACCCGTTTTTCCCGAGCGAAGCGCTCATGAAT
The DNA here is from genome assembly GCA_031556015.1 of Thermoguttaceae bacterium. Classification (GTDB taxonomy): domain Bacteria; phylum Planctomycetota; class Planctomycetia; order Pirellulales; family Thermoguttaceae; genus JAVBSX01. Next base: position 2,708 of record JAVBTU010000086.1, on the reverse strand, counting down.
ATCGTGCTGCCGAATCAGAAAGAGAAGACGATCTTCCTCGGAATCCACGACGATCTTGGCGGGTTCAACGGCGAATTCCACTCGCTCGGCAATCACCTCGTCGATTGGGCGATCCAGGCGAACCGGCTCGACGACGTCCGGCGTCGACTCGACGCGCTGATGCGGCTCCATGCCGGTGAAAATCCGTTCGGTACGAGTTCGAACATGGCCGCGATCGATTTCGTTGCGCCGAAAGAGTCGCTCGAATATGCGATCGCGATCAAAACGAACGACGCGGAGCGGATCCGGTTCTGGACCGATCACTACCTGGAGAACCTCCGGAGCAGCGAGGGTGAAGCCGCCGGAAAGGCGAAATACGCCGTCTATGCCATGAGCGCCGCCGAAGACGGTGGTCTCACGAAAGACAATAGGCCGCTCTTTGACGCCGCTCTTTCACGTTATGCCGACGGGTTGCGGTTTCCCAGATACGCGTATTATGTGATTCGCAAGCATTGGCCGGTGCTGATCGATTCCGGGTGGGATCACTCCAAGGAGTCGGCGGTCCACTGGGCCCGATTGTATCGCAAAATCACGAAAGATTCAAACAACGAGCAATATCCGGATTCGTTCCGGCGAACGATCGACCACCGGTTGTTGCTCGAAACAACCAAGGCCGTCGAAGCGAACGAACTTGCTCTTGCCGTTGCGATCGTGAAATACTTCGCGGAAGAACCGGTCGGTTCCCCCCGATATCTCGACATGACATCACAGATTGACGCCCTGGAAAAGCGGTTGGCTTTGATGTCCGAAGAAGAACGAAAGGCGCTCCTGGGAGATTTCGATCTTTCCCAAGTCGCGAAAAAAGGGACGTTGCAAAAAGACGAGCAGGCCGGCCAACCGAAAACGGCCGACAATGCCGGACTGCCCGAACTGCCGTCCGGAAAGCTCGTTTACGAAACGGATTTCGAGAGCGGCGTCGACCCGAACTGGTCGGTCGATCGGCGTGAGACCACGCCGAAGGGGTTGCGAACCTACCTCGGCGATTTCTTCAACGAGCCGGTCGCATTTCGTTTGAACGATCTCCCGGAGCACAAATTCCTGCGGATCAAATTCGATTTGTTCCTCATCGGGGGAGCGGATGGGTTGGTCGGCTACCCCCGGCATTTCGGCGTCGACACATGGGAAATGCGGCTCGGCGAGACGAAGAAGTTGATCGGGACGAGCTTCTCCAATTACCGCAAGGACGACTTCAATCAAAAACAGTCGTATCCGGACGATTATCCGCCCCTGTTCGGAATCAAGCACTCATGGCTCGATCGTGTGGAAAACGAAGAAATGTGGGGAGATAATCTCGAAACGGGATTCTATTGCGGTCGGGAAGGGGCCGTGGAGCACAATTCCCTGGACAACGTCAAAAGCGCCGTTTATGCCGTCGATGTGATCGTCCCGCACGATCAGGCGGAGCTTTTCCTCACGTTTGATACGCATTTTACGGACGGACCTTACGCGATCGACATCTTCAACGACACGTTCGGGGAGTCGTGGGGACTCGATAATGTCCGAATCGAAACCGTTGACGCCGCCTGGAATGCGACCGACGACGAGTTGAAACAATGCGTCGAGGCGATATTCGGGACGGATGGCGTCAAGTCGAACGCGGCCCGATGGAGATTGGTCGCCGCCGGAGATAGAGCGGCCGAATTTCTCGCCCAATGGTTCGCCGCCCCCGAACGCGCGGATCGGCTCAAGGAAATTCGCACACCGGGCAATTTCCACGGTTTCCGAATCCTGCGAGTTTTGCAATTGCTCGATTCTCCCGCCGCCGAAAAAGCGATCGCGACGATTTTCGAGAAAGGAAACACGCCGTGAGCCGGATTGGATCGGGCGGCGAGTCGATTTATCCAACCTCCTGACAAAATAGGCGGTTTGGGTTTGTCGGCAAAACCCGGACTCGAGTCCCCGGAGCTAAAATTCCCGTTTTCGGATTTCTCCGCTCCCGGAAAGATGATATAATTGGAACACGCGAAACGGAGGAGGATCGTTTCGCGAGATTCCTTTTTTCGTTTTCCCGAGCACTTATGCGATTCACGTTCAGTCAGGAATTAAAACAAGAGCAGAAGCAAATTCTGACGCAGCGGATGATCCAGTCGATGGAGATTCTGCAACTCTCCCTCATGGAACTCCAGGACCGCATCGAAGAGGAGATGTCGGAAAATCCCCTGCTGGAGCTGGACGATAATGCTCCGGAGGACGGTTCCGCGAACAATGAAGCCGAATACGCCGAGGCAACCGGTTCGGAAACCTCGTCGACCGACGAATCGGGAATCATCAAGTTCGAACACGAATCGGAGATCGCTGTCGGGGAAAGTCCGAACAATCAGGATGATTTTCGGGTCGCCGACGAATTCGCCGCGACATACGACGACACGATCAACGAAGCCCCGGCCCGATCTCAAGGTTGGCTGGAAGGGGAAGACGAACGCCGCAACGACGCAATGGCGAACATCGCGTCCCGGGACGTGACGCTTCAGGAACACTTGATCGAGCAACTCGGCTGGTTCGATCTGGACGAGGATTTGCGGATCATGGTCGAACGGATCATCTATAATCTCGATCCGAACGGGTTTCTACCCGGCCCGGTCGAAAGCATCCTCGGTCCCAAAGCAAAAGCGGCGGAAAAGGAGCTCGCGAAAACCGCCGTTGCGATCATTCGCAAACTCGACCCGACC
>JAVBTU010000498.1:0-3331 GCA_031556015.1 Thermoguttaceae bacterium | reverse complement strand
AATCAATGGGATACGAAAAACGGTCCCCAGGCTTGCCCGAATCGTGTTCGGATTGTAAATGTCGCAAACCGGATTCGCGACGAAAATCGCGTCGAGCCCCGCTCCGTCGGCGCTGCGAACGATCGCGCCGAGATTGCCTGGCTTCTCGACCCGTTCCACGACTCCGACCAGCGGATTGTCCGGCAACCGCAGATCGTTCCAATTCCAAAACCGGGATTTCACAACCGCGAGAATCCCTTCGGCGCGTTGCCCGAACGCGATTTTCTCAAAAACCTGAGACGTAACCTCGAATAGCTCCGTCCCCTTTTGCTCGATTTGACGGAGAAAAGCGTTTCGCTCCGCCTGTTCCAGGAATCGCTCGAAAGCGTCGGGCCAAAGATAAACTTCCAGCAATTCGAAACCGCAATCACTGGCACGGCGGATTTCCCGATATCCGTTGATGAGAAACAGGCTCGTCTCCCGGCGGTCCCGTCCCTGTTGAAGCTTGACAACGCTCTTGATCCGTGGGTTCGACAAACTGGTGATGCGGTGCATGAAAGGATTTCGGGCGTTAAGCGTGGATCGTTGTTTACCCTCTCATCCGATTGCCGTTCCGACGGCCCGGAGGATCAATAGGACGGAAACTGACAGCAGAGCCGCGAGGATCAGGAGATGGATCACCAAGCTGCGGGCGATGAGGTAATAGCGATGGAGAACCTCTTGCAGCTTCGTTTCGTTGGGCTCGACGGCCAGGTTCGTGATTGCCGCTTGGAGTTTCCAAAGCGTCAAAAGCGGTCGGATCATGATCGCGATCGATCCTACGGACGCGAGAACCAGGAAAAGCAGGGCCCCGGGCGAAAGCCGTGAGTGGAGAAAACAAACACTCCCCAAAAGTCCCAGCGCAATCGCGGCAGCGCCGAGTGAAGCGATGATCGCGAGAAACATGATCCACGGGCCGGAGCGAATCGCTTCCCGGATCAGCGGCGAGGAGAGGGACGGCTCCGAATCGGAAGTTTTCTCCGCCGAAGAGGGCACGTCCGTTTTGCCCGGATCGGTCGTGGATTCCTGTTTCGGCTTCTCTTTCGGGATGAAAAATTCGGCGAAATCCTGGGTGTACCGAACCGTGTCGGCCATCTCCCCTTGTTTCCAAACGAGTCCGTCCGATTTCAACGTTCCCTGCCGAATGAGAAGGCCGATTTCCGAACGGCTGTGCGGTCCGAACCCGGCGCGACCGTCGATGCTGTAATACCAGATTAGCGGCTCTTGCGTATCGGGCGTCACGGGGAGGAAATAGCCCATTCCTTTCGGCCTCGGCCGTGGGGACGCCGATTCGTCGACGAGATTTCCGTTCCAGGCTCCTTGTTCCCCCCGCTGGAACAGCGAACCGAATTCCGACGCGCGAACCCAAGACGTTCCGTCGACGGAAACTTCGGATGCCCGGGAAATTTTCCCCTGCCGAACGAGCTCCTGAACCTTCGCCTCCTCCAAAGGGCCGACCGATTTTCCGCGGATTCGAACGTACATGATAATGGTCAATTTGGCAAAAAATGGAACACAGGCTTCCAGCCTGTGACACGGGCAGGATGCCCATGCTCCAATGAACACAATACCAAGCCGAATGTTACGCTAACAGGTGATTCGCAGCCCTTTCTCGTCGATTTCGTAGGACAGAATCTCGTCGGAACAGGAACTGTTTCGATGCTTCGAGATGTACATCGCCCGGGAAAACTTGTTGCCGGTTCGGATTTTTCCCATGTAGATGATCGTATTCGCTCCGGCGAGCAGGTCCCCTTCGTCGAGCGGCTTCTCAATCATCGCGTCGAGCGAAGTTTCCGGCGAAGTGTAGAGGACCACGCAACCGATCTCCTTTTCGTCGTAAAGATGCTTTCGAATCGCCTCTTCATGAGTCCGGAAGTACTGCCGAAACAGGTCTCGGGCGACCCATTCGGGATCTTTGCGGATAATCTGGTGGTAGACGTACTCGAACAACTCGAACTGAATCGACTCTCCTTGGCGCTCGACCGGGTCGATTCCGTCGACGACGAAGCGTCGGGTTCCGCGAATGAAATGTGTGAAAAAAAACGCGATCGTCGCGTCCAGGTGTTTCGAGAGTTCCGCCTGCCAATCGTGCCAATCGTCGAACGAAAGATCCCGTTTGTTGACCCGCTTTCCACGATAGGCAAGCGCCCGGAAATAATCGCCGCAAAAACGATCAGGATCGAAGAAGGTCTCCGGATCGAATCGGCGCTCCGACTCTTCGTTTTGAAGCGTCCAGTCGCAAATCCGCTTCGCGTAGTCGGCGTGCCCCTGCGAATCGGCGCGAGTGAGCATATCAAAAAAGACGCCGCGATGCCCCTCTTGAGCGAGTCCCGCTTGGGCAAACTGGATTCCGAGTTGTGTTTTTCCGATACCGGAGGAGCCGACGACCACGGTCATGGTCCCCGGCACAAGCCCGCCGCCGAGTTTTTCGTCCAATCCGGTTACACCTGTCGAAAGACGCATGATAAGTTTATGACTAATTTCCGTTGGCGGCTCGAAATTCGAAGCCCGTTGGCTTAGCGATCCACGGTTTCCACGGTCGTCGCCGCCTGAACGGCGTGGTTCGACGAACCGGGCGCCGGACTGATTTTATCCAAAGTAAAAACGGACGCGACTCCCAACAGGACAGCGACCCGTAAGAGAAACCATTGCTTATGCGTAAACCCGGTCGGAGGAGTTGACTCACTCATTATCTGCCTCTAGCGATTGAAGGAGCGACGACGCCCTTACTCGGTGCAAGAATATTCGTCGACGCGATAAATCCCATTCTACCCGAAAACTTGAGTCAATCCAGACGGAATATTCAATTTTTTTAGAAAAGGAGTTAGCCGGTTCGCCTGCGAACCGCTGTGAGCCCGTTTGCAGCCCGTCGCAGGCGACGGGGCTAACTGGACCAGTCCGATGGTCCACCTACTTTTCAGCGTGGTGGAACAAAGGTAGAATGTCGAAGGTTCGGTTCGTCGGGCGTTTCGCGGATCATTTCTCGATTATTTCATTAATTTATCATGTTCGGCATCTTGGTTCCCGTCGGCGGGGGGGACGATATTCCGCTGAAAAAGAAGGAGTTGATCGTCGGTCGCAAAGAGGAGTGCGACATCGTTCTCCGATTTCCGAACGTCTCCAGCAGGCACTGTAAGCTGGTGCTTTCCAGCGGCTATTGGTACGTCGTCGACCTGAACAGTTCCAACGGCGTCAAGGTCAACGGCATGCGTGTCACGGATCGTCGGGTCGACCCGGGCGTGAAGCTGGTGATTGCCAATCACGCGTTCAACCTCGACTACGACCCCTCGGCCAACGGAGCGTTCGGGGCGCC
>JAVBTU010000054.1:0-7428 GCA_031556015.1 Thermoguttaceae bacterium | reverse complement strand
TTCGTCCGACACGGCCGATACGTTCGAATGCACCAGCGAAGGAACGCAACCGGTGACGCGTGACGCCTTGAACAAATCGCGGAAGCTCGACGAAAACGGACAACCGTTTGACGCCGTGACCCGAACCGACGGAGACGAAGACGAATTCCGTAAGGTATTCCACCAGTTCGTCGGACAGACGATGTTCGGGCAAATGCTCAAATCGATGCGGGAAACGCAGCAGAAACCGGCCTATTTCCACGGCGGTCGGGCCGAAGAGATTTTTCAGGAGCAGCTCGACAACGTCCTCGTCGACAAAATGACCGCCGCGACGCCACACTCGTTCAGCGACACCATGTTTAAGCTGATGAAAGCCGGTGGAGACCGCCCACGTTAGCGCCGGGGGTTGCCCCGGGCTATGCCGCGTGTTGGCTTATTTGTTTATCATTCTTTTATCAATATCAATTCCATTCCGCTCCAACGCGGGGCAAGCCCCGCCGCTAACATTTTTTAACGACATGATTACGACCATCCGGGAATTTCTAGAAAAACTGACCGTTATTCAAGACGCGACACTGGAATTTCTCCAGCGCAAAGGGGACCTGCTCGGCAAGTCCGACACCAAAGGACTCACCGCGATCGCGGATGAAGAAGAAGCGGTCATGGACCGATTACACGGTGTATTCGAGCAGCGGTTTCAAATTTTGCAGCAGGCGAAAGAAGCGAATCTGCCAAGTGACACCCTCGAATCGCTCGCGGCCCGACTCGACAAGGAGACTCCGGGCTATTCGTTGGAAGACCGCTGCCGCGAGTCGGTGAAAAAATCACGGCTGTTGCAACACCAAAGTCTCACCAACTGGGTGCTCGCCCAGCGGACCGCGATCCACCTGTCACAACTGCTCGAAATCATCGGCTCCAAAGGCAAGCCCGGCTCGACGTATAACCGAAACCACACCAAAGACAAATCCTTCTCCGGCGGTTCGCTCGTCGATATCGGAGGATAGACGAGAATTATGAATTATGAATTGTGAATTACGATAACGGTCGAATTCAGCTTTCCTCATAATTCATAATTCATAATTCATAATTCGCCATGTTGCTTGATTCACTTCATATTGCAGCCAAATCGCTTAACGCCACGTCGATCGGGATCCAGGTGACGGGGCAGAACCTGAGCAATGCCGGGACCGACGGATATGTGCGCGAAATGGTCGTTTCCTCGGCGTCATACCCGAAGAAAACCGGCTCCGGCATCGCCCTGGGAACCGGCGTCGACGTCAACGGCGTCGTCCAGATGATCGATTCATATCTGGAGGAACGGCTCCGCAATTCGCAAAGTGACGCCATGAATTCCTCGACGCAGTCCGGCGTCTACTCGCAACTCGAGTTCATCCTCAACGAGCTGACCGACAAGGATCTCAGCACGCAGCTCGACGATTTTTTCAACTCGATCGGCAACGTTTTGAACCAGCCGGAGAACCTCAGTATCCGGCAGATGGTCGTCGACGAAGGCGTCAAACTGGCCGAACAGATCACGGCGATGAGTAACGCCATCCTCAAGCAACGGGTCGACATCAACACGTCGGTGGTCGATTTGACCGACCAGATCAACCTGCTTACCACGGAAATCGAAAGCCTGAATAATTCCATTGCGCGAATCGAAGCGGGCCGCGAGCCCGGCGTCGAAGCGGTCGGACTGCGCGACCAGCGGCTCGTCGCCTTGTCGAACCTTTCGTCGCTGATTAATATCAAGACGCATGAGGACGACAGCGGCGTCGTGACGGTGTATTGCGGCAATGATCTTTTGATTTCCGGCAATGGTGCCAGAAAGCTGACCGTCGCTTATACGGACGATCCTTACGGCGATTTGTCGCTGGCGGAGATCCGGTTCGCCTCGGACAACGCTCCGCTGGACGTCCATTCCGGGAAACTCAACGGCTTCTACGAGGGACGTGACACCGTTCTGGGCGAATTCTCGAAGAAACTCGACGATTACGCCGCGTCGCTGATCAACCAATTCAATGCGATCTACAGCGCCGGGCAGGGGCTTACCGGATACGACAGTCTCACGAGCCTGGCGAGCGTCACGGAAACCGACGTACCGCTCGACAAGGCCGGCCTGGTGCCGCCGCCGAAAAACGGCGTTTTCTCGATCATGGTGCAGAACAAGGAAAGCGGTGTCAGCACCTCGACGGAAATCCTCGTTCCGCTCGACGGGTCCGGCAAGGAAAGCATGACGCTCCAGGGACTTGCCGCGGAAATCAACAAGATCGAAGGCATCACGGCGAAAATCACGAACGACAATAAGCTGCAAATCGTTTCGGATTCTCCGGAATTGCAGTTCGCGTTCGCCGATGATACCGCGGGCATCCTCCCGGCGCTCGGATTGAATACGTTTTTCACCGGGACCGATTCGCGGACGATCGGCGTCAACAAAACCTTGCAGGGCGAGCCCGGGAAAGCGGCGGATCCCGGCAAACTGGCCGTGAGCAAAGCCAGGATCGGCGCGGATACGGAAAACGGCGTCATCCTCGCCGCGATGCCGGAAAACCGGCTCAGCGAGTACGGCAACAAGTCGATCACCGAATCGTATCGGCTGACCGTGACCGAAGTGATGTCCAAAGCGGGCGTCGTCAAAGCGGTCGCCGGCGGCGACGTGTCGTACTACGCTTCGCTCCAAACGCAACGCGACGCGATCAGCGGCGTCAACATCGACGAAGAAACCCTGCTGCTGATGAATGACCAGCGTGTTTACCAGGCGAGCGCGAAATACATTTCCGTCATCAACGAAATGCTCGACGCCTTGATCCGGATGTAAACCGTTACGACGGAGTCGCCGACGGTTTCAGCACGACGCGCAGGGCCTCACCGCTGACCATTAACTCGAACGCCTTGTCGATCTGGTCGAACGGCAATTGATGCGAGGCGATTTTTTCCGCCGGGATTCGTTTCGAGGCGATCAGTTCGACGGCTTTTTGGACATGCTGCGGCGTCGAATCGCTGGAACCGATCACGCGGATTTCGCCGTAGTGAACGATCCGGCTGTCGAAATTCAACATGCTCTTGCCGACCGGAAGCGACGCGAACAGGCACACGGTCCCGCGTTTTCGTACGAGCGAGATCGCTTCTTCCTGCGGCAGTGCGGCGGGCGCGGCGACGATTACGACGTCGGCTCCGACACCGTCCGTCTCACCGCGTACGATTTCCTGGACATTCTCAGTACCGGGGTCGATGATCCGGTCGATTCCGAATTGTTCCGCCTGCTTGCGACGCAACGGATTGAGTTCGGTGAGCAGGATTTTCTTGGCGCCAAAAGCCCTCGCGACCACGGCGTTGAGCAGTCCCATCGGCCCTGCGCCCATGACGAGTACGCAATCGCCGTCCGTGACGCCGCATTGATCGACGGAATTGACCGCGCAGCTTGTCGGTTCGGCTAATGCGGCCAGTTCGGCGGGCACGCCTTGCGGCACTTTGACGACGTGTCCGCCTTCAAGCGCCAAAGCGGGAATCGAAACGTACTCGGCCATGCCGCCCGGGTACGAAAAACTCATCGGCGCCAGTTCGACGCAGAGATTTCGCCAGCCTTTGCGGCAATAAAAACACTTTCCGCACGAAACGCTGGTCGCCATCACGACGCGCTCGCCGATGTTCCAATCGCCTTTCGCACCGGCCCCGATTTCTTCGATGAGGCCCGTGAATTCGTGCCCCATAACCTTTGGGGCTTTGATGCGGGGATTCCCGTGCGATTTACTTTTCAGGTCCGTACCGCAGACCGCGCAAGCGTCGATGCGGACGAGAAGTTCCCCGGTACCACAAACGGGTTTCGAGATGTTTTCGATGCGAATATCGCCGGGAGCATGGTAAACGATCGCTTGCATTGTGAGAAAATGGAGGGTTGGGTTTGAATATCAATAGGAGTCCGATCCCGCGGCAGCGGCAGGGGACGTGGTGCCACAAATGGCCGGAGTACTCGAACCGTTGACGCCGAGCCGGTCGGCGCCCATGTCGACGAACATCTGCGCCCGCGCCGCGTCGCGGATTCCGCCGGACGGTTTGACCTTGATGCGTCCGGCGGCCGTTTTGACCATCAATGCGACGGCGTCTTCCTTCGCGCCTTCGCCGTTGAAGCCGGTCGAAGTCTTGACGAAATCGGCGCCCGCTTCGATGCAGATTTCCGTGGTTCGGGCGATTTCGTCGAGCGTCAGTTGGCTCGTTTCGAAAATCACCTTGACGGCGACCTTGTTTTCGTGCGCAATGTCGACCACGGCTTTGATGTCGGTGCGGACCTCGTCCCACAGACCGCTACGGATCCAGCCGTAGTTGGCGACCATGTCGATTTCCGCAACGCCTTTCGCGCAGTACAGTTTGGCTTCGGCGGCTTTGGATTCGGTGCAGACGTTTCCGTGTGGAAAACCGAGGGCGCAGGAAACGCCTGTTTGCGTCCCCTTGCACAGCGCGACGGCCATGTCGATGTCACAGGGACGGACGCAGACGGTCTTGACTTGATATTGAATTCCGGAGCGAATCCACTGTTCCGCTTCGCTGCGGGTCATTTGCGGAACCAAAACGGCGTGATCGAGATAGGTGTTGAGCATGGGATCAAGTGTTGAGAGTTGTAAACGTGAGATCGGGAACCGGAAAAAGCCTTCTCTTTAGTGCATTTCCCGACCGCCGGTGATGTTGATGGCCTGCCCGGTCATGTAGGCGGCGCGGTCGGAGGCAAGGAAACAGGCGACGTTGACGACGTCTTCGATGTGCGCGAGCCGGCCCATGGGAACCTTGCTCGTAAACGTCTTGACGATTTCCTCGAACGGCATTTTCATGTTGTTGACGTAATCGGCGGACACGTTGTCCCATACGCCGGTCGCTTCCGTGATACCGGGGCAAACGCAGTTGACGCGGATGTTCTGCTTGGCGACTTCGTAAGCCAACGCTTGCGTCAAGGTGATGATCGCTCCTTTGGCGGAGCTGTACGCGCTCATCAGGGCGGAACCGGTTTTGCCCGACTTGCTCGAGAAATTGACGATCGCACCGTGTCCCTGCGCTTTCATGATCGGCATGACTTCCTTGATGAACAGGAACGTTCCCTTGACGTTCACGGCGTAGACGAAATCCCAGGTTTCCTCGGAGATTTCCTCGATTTTCCCGCCTTTTCCGGTCACGCCGGCGACGTTGATCAGGACGTCGATATTCTGCCCGAAATTCTTTTGGCAGGCTTGGACGACGGCTTTGACCTGGTCGGCTTTCGTACAATCGGCGGCCAGCGACTTGCAGTTGGCACCGATTTCGCCGCACACGGCGTCAAGCTTGGCCTGGTCGAGGTCCGAAATGAACGCTTTGCCGCCTTCTTCGACGACGCGCCGCGCAATTTCCTTGCCGATCGTCCCCGTCGCTCCTGTAATCAACGCCGTCTTGTTGGAAAACTCCATGAAATTGTCTCCTGTGGGTGTGTCAATGGCGATGTCTCATTGTTGCAGCACGGGGCAGGCCCCGTGGCTAACGCATCCGCACGGGGCGAGCCCCGCCGCTTATGAAAAAACTTTACTCCAGTGTAGGCCAAACGACTTCGTTTTGCAACTGGGCCTTTTGACCTTCCGTTTCGTAAACTCCGTAAAAGTTCGACACGCAGTCGAGCCAAAGGACGAAGCGGTGCATTTCCTCGTCCGAAAGTTTCACGTCGTAATGCCCTTTTTCAAGCAGCTGGTACAGCGGCGACGCCAAAGCGCCGAACTTGCCCGGCGTCGTGCGGAGCGGGTCGCCGTAGTTCGTGAAACCGTATTTCTCGGCCAGATTATTGTAGGATTCATAGAAACGGTCCTTGATCGGATCCTTGGCCAAACTGAACGTCTTCGATTCCGGCTTGCTGTGGCAATCGACACAGTGTTTGTCCAAAACCGGCTGAACGAGCAGCGGATAGCTGAACGGCCTGGCGCCCGGCGCGGTTTCCGGTCGGATTTTCGACGCTTCCCGACTGAAAGCTTTCGGCTGCGAAGTCATTCGGACCGGGGTGTTGGTTTTCTGTTCGTGACACCCGTTGCAGGACAGGTTTTCGCCCGGTTGAAGGTAGGAAGAACTGCGCATCGACTGCACGGCGCGTCCTTTGGCGTCAAGGGCCTGGAATTGGAACTCGATCTGGGCGGGGAGTTCGAAATGGGCGCTGCCGTCCTCTTCGACGGGGACCGTTCCGAGAACCGCCCGGGCGAGATTGACCGAGTCGAGACTCGATGCTTCCTGGACGCCGGTACGCGTGTTCCAGATCGAATGCGACGGCGTGGTCATCGGCAAAAGCTGGATGATCCGCAGCTCTTTGATTTCCGCGTTTTCCGGGAAAGGCCGCAGCGAATCATACACGTTGACCAACGACATAGTGCCATACTGGACGTCGTCGCCGCGAAGCCCGATGTAGGGCTGTTCTTCGATATCTTCGTAATCGATCAGTTCGGGAACGACCGGCGGCATGGGGCGGGGCGACAGCGGCATGGGAGAAATACAGGCGATTTCCGGATCGCGGTAGAGCAGTTGCCGGTTGCCGTAAACGTCACACAAATAGATGCCGTCGTTGCCGCGACTACCCGCCCCGGGGATACCTGCGCCGGGTTGAAACGAAAAGTCGGCAACGCACAGGAAAAACGTTTCATCCAGCGGCCAAGGAGTCCCGTAAACTTCGCCGCCCCCCTGTGATTCGGGGAAACCGACGTCCGGCGTGATCCGTTTGACCGGACCCATGGCGTCGTCGTCCTCGACGCGCGGATCGATGAGAACGAGCGAACCGTACGACTGCCCGTGATGCGGTCCGCCGGTGGCGATGTACTTCGCCGAACCGGGAACGGCCCGAGTGTCGAATTCCGTGTCCGCACGACGATGGCGGTGCGAATAATTCCCGTGAATCTGGCGAGGATCGCGACCGTCGGGCGTGGTGATCCAGGGATGATGCACGATGCAGCCGTAACGGTCGACATAGTCCCAGCGTGTGTACAATATTTTTCCTTCATGGCTCACGCTCGGATTCCATTCGTTCGTTTCATGGTAGCTGAGGCATCGCATTTTCGTACCGTCGGGATTCATGTCGAAAAGCGTGTAAGTCGGGCATTCCCGTCCGCACCGCAAATATCCGTTGCGACGCTCCGAAATGAACGCGATGCGTCCGCTCGGCATCCAACACGGATCGAAATCGTTCCAGGTTCCATCGGTGATTTGCCGCAAATCGCCGCCGTCGGCGTCACAGGTGAAAATGTGATATGAACGCCCGATGTCCCATTTTCCCCGGGAATTGTCGTGATGGAAAAAGTGGTCCATCGACCCTTGGCATTCGACATAGGCGAACGCGATCTTCTTGCCGTCGAAGGAAACGTCCGGGGAGAGGAAGGAGCCACCTTCGAGTTTTTGTCCTTTCAATCGACCGTTTTGCACGATGCTGTTTTCGAGCAGGTTGCGGGTTTTCCCCGAAGC
>JAVBTU010000185.1:0-4155 GCA_031556015.1 Thermoguttaceae bacterium | reverse complement strand
GTTAGCCCCGTCGCCTGCGACGGGCCTTTCGTTCATTTTGAAAATAAGCAGCGGTTCGCAGGCGAACCGGCTAACGCAATCGGCGAAACGCTTCGGAGCAGGCCCGGTAATTTTGCGGCGTCATTCCCATGCAGCCGTATTCTTCGACGTATCCGAGGAATCCGCCGGACTCACAACCGAGGATTTCGTACATCCGCTCCGCTTCCCGGTAAATTTCGTCGACGGTTCCCGAAATGGAAACGGTTTGATAACTGATCGGCATGAGGAAACAGAGCTTTTGCCGCAATTCGCGCCCGAGCTTGTCCAGGGCGACGACGTTCGGTTGGGCGATATTCATTACGTCGACGCCGATTTCGTAAAAGTCGGGGACGATTTCCGTGCAGTCGCCGCAGCAGTGATACCAAACATGGAGCCCTTCGCGGTGGGCGTGGTCGAATTGTTTCTTGTAACGCGGCTTGAACAGGTCCCGCCAGAGTTTCGGGGAAATCATCAAGCCGGTCTGCGTCGCCCAGTCGTCCACGAAATGTATGCCGTGGAATCCCCGTCTAGCGGCCAGCGACGTCATTGCATTCTCGAAATCGACGATCCTGTCCATCAGTTCCGCGAAACGGTCCTTTTCCAGGAGAAAGTCCATCATGGAATTTTCGAAACCGCGAAGGAGCGTGTAGACCGTGAACCCGCTCAGATCCAGTGACGCCAACAGATACCGGTCCTCGGCGGTTTTTTGAAAGTCCGGGAAACGCCGCATCCGCTCGTCCTCCCGGATTTCCGGCGGTTTGAATCCCGCGAAGGCGTCCCAGTCGGGAAGAAACGCCGTCGTCGGATGCCCCATCGTTCCGTCGTTCATCGACTGGAGGTGATACCCCCATTCGTTGTCCCCGGAGCCGTCCTCGCGGTCGAGCGAAAGGTGGTACACCATGACATCACCGTCGGTCTGGTCGCAGTTGACGTACCAGATCGGGATCCGCGAAGGATTATGAAACGTAATCGCCTGTTCGACAAGTTCTTTGCGCGAAGACATGTGTTAATTATGAATTACGAATTATGAATTATGAATTACATATAAGTAATCAGTGCCGCGCACGTAAGTGAGGGAATAACACGGTCACAATTCCGAGATCGCCTGGACCGGGCAGAGGTTTTCGCACATCTTGCAGCCGGCACACAAAAGCGGGTTGATCCGGATGCGGACGCCGTCTTTTTCGTTTCCCGGACTGCCGAGTTTCACGCACAGGCCGCATTTTTTGCACTTGTCGAAATCGACGGTCAACGGCGGTCCGACCGGTTTGCGCACATGCAGCGGACAGGGGGATTTCGAAACGATCAACCACGGCTCCGGCGACTCGATCGCGGTTTTCAAAACCTGGATCGTTTCTTTCACGTTGCGCGGATCGACGACGACCGTGTTCTTGATACCGACCGCTTTGCCGATTTCTTCGATCGACGCGGCGCCGGTCGGTTCTTCCATGAGCGTCAAACCGGTTCCCGGATTCTCCTGGTGCCCGGTCATGGCCGTGATCCGGTTGTCCACGACGATGATCGTCGATTCCCCTTTGTTGTACGCGATGTCCAAAAGACCGGTGATACCGGAATGGAAAAACGTCGAATCCCCGACGATCCCGACGACTTTCTTCGGATTCTTCGCCTTGTCCATTCCGTGCGCCACGGACACGCCGCCCCCCATGCAGAGAATGGTGTCAAGCCGCGAAAGCGGCGGCATCACGCCAAGACTGTAGCACCCGATGTCGCCGGTCACGACGACGTCGAACTTGCCCAACGCGTAAAAAATCCCCCGATGCGGACAGCCCGGGCACAAAACCGGCGGACGACCGGGAAGAGCCGGAAGCGGAACTTCCCGTCCTCCGTCTTCCGTCCTCTGTCCTCTCAAAACGTCTTGAGTCAATTCGCCGATATTCGGGATGACGTCTTTTCCGGAACATGGGATTCCGAGGACTTTGACATGCTCTTCGATGAAATCCTCGAGTTCTTCGACGACGAGAATTTTTTCGACGCCGGCGGCGAATTCGCGGATCAGATCGTCCGGGAACGGAAAACTCCAGCCGAGCTTCAGCACCGACGCGTCCGGGTAGACTTCACGAACATATTGATACGCGATTCCCGAGGTAATGATGCCATTTTTTTTGTCGCGCCATTCGATTCGGTTCAGCGGCGATTGCGAAGCCGCTTGCGCCATTTCGGAGAGTTTCTGTTCCAAACGAACCCGCATCGGACGCGCCCAGGCGGGGATCGGTACGTATTTCGGCGGATCTTTGATGAATCCGATCGGACGCTCCGTTTCCTTCCGGTCGCCGAATTCGACCAAGCCGCGGGAATGCGAAACCCGGGTCGTACTGCGAAGAATGACCGGCGTTTGAAATTTTTCGGAAATTTCGATTCCGTATTTAAGGAACGCTTTCGCTTCTTCGGAATCGGCCGGTTCGAGTACGGGCACTTTCGCGAACTGGGCGAAACGACGGGTATCCTGCTCGTTTTGCGACGAGTGCATTCCCGGATCGTCGGCGACAATCGCGACGAACCCGCCTACGGTTCCGATGTACGCGAGCGTCATGAGCGGATCGGCGGCGACGTTCAGGCCGACGTGCTTCATCGTCGTGATCACGCGGGCTCCGGCCAAAGAGGCTCCGGCGGCGACCTCGAACGCGACCTTTTCGTTCGGCGCCCATTCGCAGTAAATGTCGTTTTTATAATGAGCGGCGACGTTTTCGAGGATTTCAGTGGACGGAGTTCCGGGATAACCGGCGGCAACGGTCACGCCGGCTTCCCAAGCGCCGCGCGCGATCGCTTCGTTTCCGGAGAGCAGATGTTTCGACATAAGGATCGAAAAAACAGGGTAAAGTGGAACGGAATGGAATGAATCGCTTCATTTTACATCGTCCCGTGTCGATGTAAAGTCGCGGTTTCCCCGCCGGTTCGCCGGAGTGCATAAGTTTGTCCGCATCGGGAAAATTTCGCACTTGCACGATAAAAAAAGTTTGTTACGTTGGGAGTCATACTCAATTTCTTTATTGATCGGAATCCGCGATCGGTTGAGGTCAAAACAGATTTTGTTGCTCACAATTCAATCCAAGGAGTTTTTGCATTGGATATTCCACGTTTTTTCAACATCACCGAAAGTGCCCACCGTATCCATAATCCGTTTACGCCGGAAAAGCTCGCCACGCTCGGCGCGGTGCTGCGTCTGGAGCCGGGAACCCGCGTACTCGACCTGGGGAGCGGTTCGGGCGAGATGCTGTGTACCTGGGCACGTGATTACGGCATCACCGGCATCGGCGTCGATATGAGCCGGTTGTTCTACGGCCAGGCGAAACTTCGCGCGGAAGAACTGGGCGTCACGGATCGCGTCGAGTTCATTCACGACGACGCCGTCGGTTACGTCGCCGCGAAAAAATGCGATGTCGCCGCCTGCCTTGGCGCGACCTGGATCGGCGGCGGATTCGCCGGTACCATCGAGCTTTTGACAAAGAGCCTCGTTCCCGGCGGAATCCTCCTCATCGGCGAACCTTACTGGCGTCAAACGCCTCCGACCGAAGACGTGGCCAGGGAATGCTTTGCCAATGCCGTCTCCGATTTTCTCCCGCTTCCGGAACTGGTCGCATCTTTCGGCGCTCTCGGCTACGACGTCGTGGAGATGGTTTTGGCGGACCAGGAAGGGTGGGACAGGTACGAGGCGGCCAAATGGCTCACCATGCGTCGTTGGCTCGAAGCGAATCCCGACGACGAAATGGCCGGGGAAATCCGGGCCAATCTGACCACGGCGCCGAGACGCCACGTTGCGTACACTCGCGAGTATCTCGGATGGGGCGTTTTTGCGATGATTTCCCGTTGACGCCACGAACTCGCCGGGCGACGATGAAAAGGGGGAGCCGCGTTTTATGTTCTCGCTCAATCGGAGCGCCGGCGTCGGGCTTCGTAAAAGAAAACCGCGGCGGCGGCGGCGACGTTCAGGCTGTCGGCGATTCCCGACATCGGCAGGTGAACCGCCTGAATTTCTGGGTGAAACCAGGTCGGGGACAGCCCGTCCGCTTCGGTTCCCAAAACAATCGCCGACGGACCGGCCCAATCGAAATCCGTATAGGACACCGATCCGTCGCATCGAGCCGCCGCGATACGAATCTTGCGCCGGAGGAGTTCACG
>JAVBTU010000397.1:0-4098 GCA_031556015.1 Thermoguttaceae bacterium | reverse complement strand
GCCGCTTCCCGGGATTCGGTGAACCGATTTACCGCGCGGAATTTGCCCAAGCCGAGGTCGAGAATCTTGACGACCCCGTTTTTCGTAATCATCAGATTCGCCGGTTTGATGTCCCGGTGGACCAACCCTTGCTCGTAAGCGTGCTCCAACCCGAACGCCGCCTGCCGAATCACCTCCGCCGCCGCGCCGATGGGGAAGGATGAGGACGGAGGAGAGAGGACGGAGGACTGGGAGCTGGAACCCGACGCCCCTTCTTCCCGTAATTCGTAATTCGTCATTCGTAATTCATCAACCGACGTCTGCCGTCTGTCCTCTGTCCTCTTCACCAACGTCTGCAAGTTATATCCGTCGACGTACTCCATCACCAGATAGAGCGTCCCGCCGGATTCCCCGGCGTTGAGAGCCTGGACGATGTTCGGATGATGCAACCCGCCGATCATTCGCATTTCCCGGCGAAATCGGGAAACGACGTGCGCGTCGGAGTGGTAATGCTGCGAAAGAACCTTGATCGCGACCGTTTGGTCGAGAAAAACCTGACGGCCGCGATAGACGATCCCCATCCCGCCGTGTCCGATTTCGTCGAGCAGCTCGTAATCGCCGAGCTTTTTACGGCGTACGATCTTTCGGAAGATCAGGTCGGTCAACTCCGCTTCCTGGGGGAATCGTTCGAGATATTCACCGACGTTGAAATCTTCATTTCGGGCGGCCCGGAGTTCGATTTCGATTTCGAGAAGCTCACGGAAAAGCGCAGCCCGATCCGCTGGTGGAACTTTGCGCAATTGCTGCTCGATCGTGATCGGTCGTCCGGCTCTCCACGATTGCTCGAACTCATCGCAAAGCTGATCGATCAGTACGGAGATCGAGTGATCCGAATGAGCGGAATTCGAAAAGATATTTCGCTGTGACGATTCATTGCTCATGGATTGACGGCCCCCAATAAAACTTCATGTTGCTCGAATAATACACAACCCCGGGTAGACTCGCAAGTTTCACCCTTTGGCGTGCGGTAAATCATCCTGATTTACGGGAATAACCCGAATATTCGGTAGGACGATTCTACCAAAGAGTCCGTTACAACGAAAGGGGCAAAATGAAGAGAACGAAAAAGCCGGACGGGACTCCATGTTTGCCTATATTAACATTTGGCGTAGAACAACGCCTTTTTTCCGAATCAGAGCCGCGCACGTAGTAAGCGGTATTGTGGTTCACGCGATGAAAAACGCGGCGCTGGGGTCGTGCAGTCGATTCAAACACCGTCGACTTCGCGCGTCCCCTGATGATTGCACCCCGTGAAACAAACCCGCCGCCCGATCATTTTTCAACGATCCTCAAGGGCCCGCGCGGAGTGATTCCACTTCTTTCGCGACTGTGGTGGTGTTGAAAATACGACCACAAAGTTTGTCGAGGGAACAGTCGCCGAATCCGACCTGGCACCAGATCGCAACAATCGCCGGTTCATCACCACAGTTTCTCGCACTGATTTCGTCGCGGTAATTCTCTTTGAGTACCGAAAAAACCGCCGCAGCGAAAAAAACCATAATCAATCCTTTTGGAGCGGCCAGGGGCGGAGTGGGATGATTTCCGCGCTTCTTACCGTTGCTTCGCGACTTATTCCAAAACCGATATTGAAACCGGCACACTATTAAAAAATCGAAAGATGTGTAAAATTCTTAAAAAAATGGTTGAAAATGGTTGATTATGTATTGATTTCGTGGAGTCAATGGTGTATGATTACGGCAACGGGGTTACTTTTTTCATTTCACCCCCTTACCCCCCCTACTTCAATGCCTAAAGCAAAAACCGCGAAGCGTGGTACCTCCGTTGCGAAGAAATCCGCGAAATCAGCCGCTGCAACCGGACGCGGTGGTGTCCGCCCTGGTGCCGGTCGCCCCGTCGGGTCCGGAAAATACGGCTGCAAAACGAAGGCCGTGCGCGTTCCGGAACACCTCATCAGCGAAATTCAAGCGTTCGTGATGAAGAAAATCAAGTCGGAACGTAAATCGTAAGAAAGCTTCTCACGAAGCTGCTTCGATTCCAGCGAAAAGCGAAGGGTTCTACGACGGGTTCGTTGTAGTACTCTTCGCTTTTCGTGTTTGTCGATATTCTCGAACGAAAAAAACGCGTATAACCGTCGTCGAATTCACTCGATATTGTTCTCGGCGATTCCGATCGAGGGAATTCCGTATCGCTGCAATTGTCCTCGTATTTCGCCGACCTGGCTCCGGTCTCTACCGGTATCGCCGACCACAAGAAAGACCCCCTCCGCTCCGAGTCGCTCCACGTCCGCACATCTTTCATAGTCCTCCAGCGAACCGCCGTCGATGAGAATAATACCGTAGCTGTCTCGAAAAACAGATGTCCAGTCGGCTCCGATCCGAAAATCGTGAAAAAAGTCGAAAATTTTTCGCTCGTCGGATCCTAACGGGAGCAAATCGAGATTGTGGCGAATCTCCAGAAGGGAAACCGGACAATTCTCCTCCTCGTGGAAAAGCGTTTCCCAGCCGAACTCGGGACGAGGCTCAATCATTTCGCTCAAAGTCGGGTGAGAATCGTTGCCATCAATCAGCAGCGTCATTTCTCCACGTCGAGCCAGCTCTTCGGCACAACAAAGGAGAATTGTGGTGCATCCTCGTCCGGATTGGTCGCCGCAGAACGAAAGTATCGTGCGCCCCTGCCGAACGTGAACCATCAAATGATTCACCAGTTCCCCGATTTGCGCTTCGGCATTACTGCACATCGACTCACACTGCCGAGGCCAATGAACCGCGGCGGACCGGACCTGAAGATTTTTGATCCGCCGCTTCCAACTTTCTCCCGTATTTACTCCGGGAAAACGGCAGACAAAATCGGACGACTCCGATCCGCTCTTCGGATCGTCGTCCCGGCGGACCACGGAAAAAAGGTCGTTCGCTTTCGGGGCTGCGCTCCATTGGACGGACGTTCCCGCCGCTTTTCGCACTCCCGTGGAACTCTGAGACGTCGTTTGATCGAATCGGAGTAATCGCGCTTCCGCCGAAATCTCCGGCGAATCGAGCCAGGTTTTCGCTTCGGCCTCGCGGACGCGCTCCTTGTCGGGGCCGTTGGGTTCGACTTTTTGGAGTGAACGGACTTTTTCCCCGACCGTTTGCGACATTCGGCTGATCCACTGCTCGGCGGGTTCGACTTCCGTTTTCGCACAGACGCCCTTGACCGCTCTTTGTCGTTTGAATAATTCTTCCAAAGCCATAGATATCAAAGAGGTGATAGGTAAAAGGTGATAAGTGATAGTTGTACTGTCTCACATATTTTTGACCTTTTTCACGAACTCCGCGTTGAATCCGCTGCAAGGCTTCAGGCTTCAGGCTTCAGAATAACAAGGATGGGCCGACATCGGAAACCTGAAGCCTGAAGCCTATAGCCTTACCCTAGAAAACGGATTTCGTAAGTGAGACAGTATAAATAGAAGACTTCTCATCATTGATCACTCATCATCTATCACTGACATTAGTACCGCATCTGTCCGGTCGTGTTTCCGGCGGTGATGGGCTGTTGGCCGTAGGTCGGTTGTACGTATTGCTGTTGCTGCTGTTGAGGAATCTGGTACGGCGAGGTTTGTTGGGGAACGGGAGTCTGTCCGTAGGGGCCGTCGAATTGCGGAACCACGTTGTTCGCCGCGACTTGGGGTTGATTCCTGTAATTCTGGGGAGCGGCGGCGTAGTACGCGTCCCGGTTCGCGTCCGGCGAAACCGTACCGGGATTACGATAGGTGTTATTCGTCGGCGTCGCCGGAATCTCTTCCCGGGAGCCGGCGACGTTGTAGGGAGAATTCATCGGTTGACCATAATTCCCTTCGGCGCGTTGCTGGTATCCGACTTCCCGATTCGCAATCGCGTAGGGGCCCCCTTGGTTCGAGTAAGTGTTCGGGCGATCGAATTGAGCGGTCGCGTTGCGAGCCGATCCGGCCCCGTAAACGGATGCGCCTTGAGGTTGAGCGTTGCCCGGAGAGGTCGTATTACCAGGATTACCATTGCCGATAATCGGATTGACCTGCTGCGAATACGGATTCGAAACCGGTTGCGTGTTTTGAACGCCCCCGTAAACCGAGGTGTTCGGATTCGG
>JAVBTU010000539.1:0-3477 GCA_031556015.1 Thermoguttaceae bacterium | reverse complement strand
TCACGACGTTTCATGGGGAGTCTCCTGTGAGGGTTGTGGTGATGACTTGAGCGTAAGTTGGAGCACGGGCATCCTGCCCGTGACACAGGCTGGAAGCCTGTGCTCCATTCCCGTGACATTGGATTATACGCGTTGGATCGTTTTTCCATCGTTGTACAAGAGAACTGCAAAGTCTTGATAAAAGCGCGCGGAGACGCTAAGACGCGGAGTTTGAAAGCAGGATAGGCAATACAAGCAAAATGGATGATTTGTTTTGGGGAAGTTTTGGTCAAAAACCTCCGCGTCTTTGTGTCTCCGCGCGAAAAAAATGGACTTTGCAGATCTCTTGCATCGTTGTAGACGCCGCCGTTTAAACAAGGTAAAATGCGAGATGCCGGACGAGGTTCCCGTTATTCACCGTATCGTTTCGTTATGACCGAACGCATCAATCTTCGCTCCCATCGCGATCTGAGACCGCTCATCCATACGGCTGCCGAGTCGCTTCGTGCGGGGCAACTCGTCGTTCTTCCGACGGAAACCGTTTACGGTCTCGGGGCGTCGGTTCTTAGCGAAAACGCGATCCAACGGCTCTTCCGGATCAAAGGCCGCGACCCGGAGCAACCGCTGGCCGTTGCGGTTTCCGGCTTGGCCATGCTCGAAGACCTGCTCCCGAATTTGGCCGAACCGCAAAAACGGTTTCCACGACGGGTCTGGCCCGGTCCGATCACCGTCGTTCTGCCCGTCGAGCAGGAGGAAAGCTTTCTCCGCCGGCTCCCGACCGCGGTGGTCGACGCCGTTTATTCGCACGGAAACGTCGGTTTTCGAACGCCGAATCATCCCTTTACGCAGGACGTCTTAAAACAGCTCGACCAGCCGATCGTCCTGACCAGCGCCAATCGCACCGGGCAGGGTGAATCGTCGGACGTCGACGAAATCGTTCGCGTTCTCGGCTCGGACGTCGATTTGATCTTCGAGGACGGACCGGCCAAGACGTCGAAGCCGTCGACGGTCGTTTTCGTCGACGGGGAATCGGTACGGATTTTACGGGAAGGGATCGTTTCCATCGCCGCCGTCCGGCGATTGACGGCGAAGATCATCATTTTCGTCTGTACGGGAAACACCTGTCGCAGCCCGATGGCCGAGGCGATGTGCCGCGGACTTTTAGCGTCCCACTTTCATTGTACGCCGGAAGAGGTGGAAAACCACGGCTTCGTCGTGATGTCCGCCGGCGTCGCGGCAGGCGACCAATCTCCCGCGAGTATCGCCGCCCAGCAGGTGATGGCGTCACGCGGGTTTTCGCTCGCCGACCACCTTTCGCAACCGCTCAACGAAACGCACATTCGCTTCGCCGACAAAATTTACGCCATGACGCGAAGTCACCGGGAAGCGATCCTGTCGTTCTGGCCTGACGCGGACACACGACTGTCCGTCCTGCGAACCGACGGCGGCGACATCGCCGACCCCTACGGCGGCAGCCCCGCCCTCTACGAGAACTGCGCCGACCAGATTGAAGAAGAACTCATGAAAAGAATGAAGGAAATACTGTGAGTAGTGAGTAGTCAGTAGTCAGAAAATTTATTTCTCATTTCTCATTTCTCATTTTAAAACGCTCGCTTACGCTTCCCGCTCTGTTTTGTTTTGTTTTGTTTTGTTTCTCGTTTCCCCTTACCCCTTTGTCAACATGAAAAAGATTACGTTTCTCCTTGGTTTCTTTTGTGCGTTATTTGTCGTTTCGGCGGCAATGGCCGACGTGAAGCTGCCCGCTTTGGTCGGTGAAAATATGGTCTTGCAGCGGGACCAGGCCAATACCCTCTGGGGCTGGGCCGATCCCGGCGAAGAGGTCAAGGTCGAGTTTCACGGCCAAACGAAAACCGCGAAAGCCGACGACACCGGAAAATGGTCGCTCAAGCTCGATCCGATCGGCCCCGGCGGACCGCACCCGATGAAAATCGTCGGTAAAAACGAATTCCAATTCAAGAACATCCTCGTCGGCGACGTCTGGGTCTGCTCAGGCCAGTCGAACATGGAGTGGAGCGTCGGAGGCTCCAACGACGCCGAAAAGGAAATCGCCGCCGCGAAGTATCCATACATCCGTTTGATTACCGTTCCGAAGGCCAGTTCCACGACGCCGAAAGACGACTTCAACGGAAACTGGGTCGAATGTTCGCCGGAAACGATTCCCGGATTTACAGCCGTCGGCTATTTCTTCGGTCGTAAGGTGTATCGGGAAACCAACATCCCGATCGGCTTGATCCACTCGTCCTGGGGCGGCTCCTCGTGCGAAACGTGGATCGATCCCGCCGTGGTCGCCCAGTACCGGGATTACGACGAAATCATGAACCGCAAAGCGAATTTCGAGAAGGACAAGCCGGACGGAGGCGACAACCAACAGGCGGGTTACCTCTACAACGCGATGATCGTTCCGATCAAGAACTACGGGATCAAAGGCGCGATCTGGTATCAGGGCGAAACGAACGCCGGTCGTGCGTACCAATATCGGACGCTTTTCCCGCTGATGATCCAGAATTGGCGCGACAACTGGGGCCAGGGGGATTTCCCGTTCTATTTCGTTCAGCTCGCGAACTTCATGGAACGAAAGGATCAGCCGGGCGAAAGCGCTTGGGCCGAACTGCGGGAAGCGCAGAGCATGACCGCCCAATCGCTGCGTAACACCGGCGAAGCGGTGATCATCGACATTGGTGACGCCGCTGATATTCATCCGCGCAACAAACAGGACGTCGGACTCCGGCTCGCCCTGCTTTCCCTGGCGCGGGACTATCGTGAGCCCGGCCAAGGCGGACAAGGACGATTCGCCGCGCAAGGCGGTCCGAGAATGACACCGTCCGAAGGGCCGCGATTCCAATCGATGAAGATCGAAGGAAACAAGGCGATTATTTCGTACCGATTCTTCACCGGAAACGGTTTGAAAACGAAAGACGGCGGCAGCGTCAAAGGGTTCGCCGTCGCCGGAGCCGACCGCAAGTTCTACTGGGCCGACGCGAAAATCGTCGGCAATCGTATCGAGCTGACTTGCGCGGACGTCCCGCAGCCGGTCTCGGTTCGTTACGCCTGGGCGGACAACCCGGAGTGCAATCTGTACAACGGAGCCGACCTCCCCGCGTGTCCGTTCCGAACCGACATGTGGCTCGGCGTTACGATTAACAACAAGTAACAAAAATAAAGAGCCGCATGCGCAGCTTGCGAAACATCAAACGGTGTCCCGCAAGCAAGGTTTCGCCATAATGTAAAATGCCGAAAATATTCGAGTGAGAAATGATGTCATTCTGAGCGCAGTGTACTCACGAAGCGAAGAATCCGGTATATCCGGCCAACACGCGTTGAGTTGCGAACTCCGCTTGAAACCAGATCCTTCGGAGTACCTCAGGATGACAAAACCGGCATAGAACTTTCCGGCGAAAGCCCAACTCCTATTAACGATCGTATTTCAACGACTTTCTCTCCGCGATCCCACCCATGAAACGTTTCGTCTTTTTGCTG
>JAVBTU010000430.1:0-4840 GCA_031556015.1 Thermoguttaceae bacterium | reverse complement strand
AAGCAAAATGAATTACTAATTACGAATTACGGCTCTCATGACGAAGAGTTGTTACGTGTTCGTACCAGTGTTTTCTTAATTAGTAATTCGTAATTCGTAATTAGTAGTTCAAATCATGCGTCGCGCCGTCATTACAGGGATTGGAATGGTTACGCCGCTCGGCTGCCGCGTCGAGCAGGTCTGGAAGAGCGTCCGCGAAGGAGAGAGCGGGATCCGCCGGCTTTCGGACGAATCGTTGCTGGTTTTCCGCTCGAAAATCGGCGGGGAATGCCGTGATTTCACGACCGACGGCTATCTGGAACCGCATGACGCCAAACGGATCGACCGGTTCGTTCAATACGCCGTCGTTGCCGCGATGGATGCCGTCCGGCAGTCCGGTCTCGATTTTGACAAGGAAAACCGAAGTCGGTGCGCGTCGATCGTCGGATGCGGTGTCGGCGGTTTGGCGGAAATCGAAGTGCAACATCAACGGCTGCTCGACAAAGGGCCGACGAAGGTCTCGCCGTTCACGATCCCGAAGATCATGCCCAACGCCGCGGCCGGGCAGGTTTCGATCCAGTATAAGTTGACCGGGCCTTCTTACGCGGTGTCCACCGCCTGCGCCAGTGCCGCCAATGCGATTCGCGATTCTCTCGAACTGATTCGACAAGGTGCCATTGATGTCGCGATTACCGGCGGGACGGAAGCGGCGTTGACGAAACTCGGGCTCGCCGGCTTTTCCGCGATGCGGGCTTTGTCCGAACGGAACGACGAGCCCGAACGGGCCAGCCGCCCTTTCGACCGCGATCGGGACGGCTTTGTTCTCTCCGAAGGAGCCGGAATTCTCGTGCTCGAATCGGAGGAACATGCCAAAGCCCGGGGTGCGGAGATTCTCGGCGAAATCCTCGGAGCCGGTATCACGTCCGATGCGACCCATATTACCCAGCCGGACGACCAGGGACTCGAAGCCGCCCAGGCGATGTCGCTCGCCTTGGCCGACGCTGGAATCGGGCCGGAAGAGGTCGATTACATCAACGCGCACGGCACGAGTACTCCGCTGGGGGATTCGGCGGAAACCGCGGCCATCAAGCGGGCGTTCGGCGACCTGGCGAAGACCGTTTCCATTTCCAGCATGAAAAGCCAGTTGGGGCATCTCCTCGGCGGCAGCGCCGGCGTCGCGGCGATCCTGACGCTCCTGGCGGTCCGCGATGGTGTCATACCGCCGACGATCAACTTGGAAAATCCGGACCCGGCGTGCGATTTGGACTACACGCCGCTTATTGCCCGGGAAAGGAAATGCTCCGTCGCGATCACCAACAGCTTCGGTTTCGGCGGACACAACGCCTGCCTGGTGATCGGGCGTTGATTCTGGAGCGTTTTACGACACCACTTTCGCGACGACGTCTTTGTCGAAGTAGTTCGTGTCCATTCCGGCGTCGACGACGATTTTCTGCGAACAGATTCCGCTGGAACGCGGGCTGAGCAGAAACACGGCGGTCGCGGCCGCTTCTTCCGTCTTCACGGCCTGCTTACGTGGTATCACCTGTTCGGCGAACAGGTACGAATCGAAATAGCCCGGGATCCCGGCGGACGCCGAGGTTTTCAGGAGGCTCGGGGCGACGGCGTTGAAACGGACGTTCGAGAAGGCGCTGAACGATTTCGTCAAAAACGCGAGCGACGAATCGAGCGCCGCTTTGATCGGGGCCATGAATCCGTAGTTTTCGCTCGCCATTCGCGTCGTCGAAATCGAAATCGTCACCACCGAGGCGTTTTTGTGCCAAAGGTCGGCGAACCCCGTGGGAATCGCGAGGAGCGAAAAACAGGAAATGTCCAACGCCTGCAGGAACGCCGGTTTGCTCGTTTCGTGAAACGGTTTGACACCATCACCGTAGTCGGCGAAAGCGACCGAATGGACCAATCCGTGAAAGGTTCGACCTTCCAAACGCGATCGCAACGCGGCGATTTCCGATTCCTGTTCGACATTGCACGGCAAAACGTCGGCTCCGGGAAAAAGCGGAGCGATTTTTTCGGCGGTCGCTTCGTCCCGAACGGCATAAGTACAACTTGCGCCTTCGCCGACGAGCATTTTCGCGATATGGTAAGCGACGCTTTTTTTATTCGCGACGCCGAAGATCAGGAAGCGTTTCCCGGCCAGTTGAAGAAAATCGGACATGAATTCAAATAGAGAAGACGCCCCGTCATGGGATCAGGAAACCTGCATCAGCGACGTGGTTACGAGGAAGATGCGGTCCTGGAGCGAAAGGGTTTCCGGATCGTCGATCTCGAACATGACGCAACCGAATTCGATTCCCTTGGAGTAGGAAATGTGGTAATTGCTCCCGAGAATCACGGACGGAATCGTAATATTACCGAGCATCCACGGCGTGTTGGACAGCCGCGTCTTCAGACCGCCGGTGATGATGTTCGTCAGTTCGCCGACTCCGTCGACGACCTGGCTGTTGATTTTCGTGAACTCATCCTGGAGCAACCCGGAAACGGCCAAAGTCGCGACCCGCTCCGGAAGCGTAAACGTCAAAAAGCCGGTGCATTTTCCGTTCATGCCGATCATGCCGGTTATGCTGCCGCTGGGGAGCGTGGTGGGAACTTTGGACAAGCCCACGACCCGGACCGGCAATTCGCACATTGAAAAGCAGTTCTCAACCGACAAAATGATGGCGTTCATGATCGTCGTGTTGATCGTAAAGCTTTTCAACCCGCCTGAGTCCGACATGAAAAAATCTCCAGCACAAGAGAGGGATGCGAAATAACCCGGCCCGAGAGGCATTTTAGGGAATTCGCGAAGGTTGTCAAGATAAACCCGCGACTCAGGCCAAGGGCGTTCTCTTGGATCCCGTGCTTTCGGTCTTGATTCGGCGTCTCCGGTACGATAGAATTGGGTGAGACTTTTCGATCCGACTTTTTCCCCTTCGGTCCAATGAAACGCACATTTCTCCTGTTTCTCGTTTTCGCCGTCCTGTTCCAGGCGACGGTGAATTCTTCCCGATGCCGCGCGCAGGAAATTACGCTTCCGATCCCGCTGAGCAACAAGCAGAAGTTGCTCATGTCCACGATCATGGGACCGGCGATGAATTCGTTTTTCACGAAGCATCGGCCTGGGATGATCGGGCTTTCCTTCGCGATGAACCCGATGTTCAAATCCGGATTTGAAAGTGAATTCGGGTTCACGGAAGACCAGTCCGCCCTCGTAATGGAAAAGTTGATCGAAAAGTTCAAGGATCGGGAAGATATGGTGGCTTTCGGGCAGCTTCTTCAACAGATCGACGAGCGTGCCGGGCAGGATGAGAACGCGGAGTTTCTGGAACTGTCCGAAGAGGAACTCGCAACGATCCAACAGGGATACGATTTGGTTTTCGACAGGTTTTCGGAAATCGCGCCCGAAGTGTTCACGCCGGAACAGATGGAAAAAATCAAGGAAATGGAATTCGCGACCTTTGGCGGAATCGAATCGCCGTTCCTCAACGTCGAGGCGATGAGCGTACTCGATTTGACCGACGAGCAGAAAAGGGAAATCGAAGAACTCCAGCAGGACATTGCCGACGAAAAACTGGAGATGATCGACGGCCTGACCGAATTCACGACGAAAATCTTCAAGAGCGGCAAACTCAATATGAAGGAAGCGCAGGAGTTTGACGCGAAAAACAAAACGCTCACGAACAAAATCGGCACACGGCTCCGTGAAATCCTGACCGAAGAGCAACTGAAAAAAGCGACGAAGCTCGTCAAAACTCAACAGGCGAAAATGCTGAAAATGATGGGCGGTCTCGGCGCGATTTCCCAGTGGATGCCCAACGCCGACTCCTGGGTCCCCGGCATGCCGATCCCCGATTCGCTCCAATCCCAGGAACCCCAACGCAAAGCCGCCTTCCCGAGAGCCAAAAAACCGAAACCGGTCGAAGTCGAACCGGTCATCGAAAACGAGGATTTAGAAACTGAATAAAAATACGACCATGATGAACTCCAAATCCAAAGAAATCATTCTCAAGGATATGGTTCGGCGATTACAAACCGCCTTGGAACTTGCGTTGGAAAATGGTGAAATTTTGAGTGAAGTGAAAAGCTGGATCGAAAAAACCGTCGATGCCGTCAATCAAGATTTGACCAAGATGGATTCCGTTACCAAAGAAAAAAAAGCCGGATGAAAACGAGGATTAGTTTTCATTCGTAATCAGTAATTCGTAATTAAATAGATGTCTCAAGTTATCACGAAATCGCAGCTCCAGGACCTGTTCCAATCCTTACTCGCAAGCGGCGCCGAAGTCGCGGCGCCGGTCGCCGGGCCGGACGGGCGGTACTTTTTTCAATACCTCGCCAAGCCGGACGAAGCGGTGATCGATTCGTCGATCATGCCGACCAACTCGATCAAGGAGTTTTTCTTCCCGAAACACGAGGTTCTCTACACGTTCCAGCGGGAAGGGAAGGAAATCGAATTGACCGACGCCGAGCCGTACGCCGGGCCGCAGTTCGTGTTCGGCGCCCGACCGTGTGACGCCGCGAGTCTGCCGATTCTCGACAAGGTGTTCGCCTGGGATTTTCAGGACCGCTTTTACCAGAGCCGACGCGAAAACACGACCGTGATCAGCATCGCCTGCGAATCGGCGGACCCGAACTGTTTCTGTACGTCGGTCGGGCTTTCCCCCGCTTCGACGGACGGGGCCGACGTGATGCTCCTTGATTTGAAGGACGGCTCTTACGAAGTACGGACCTTGACGGACAAGGGCAAAAAGCTGTTCGAGGGGAAAACGAGCAAGTCGGACAAGACCGGCAAAACCGCCGCGCCGCCGGAAACGAAATTCGATCACGAGCGGGTCCAAAAATACCTGGAGGAGCATTTCGACGATCC
>JAVBTU010000556.1:0-10393 GCA_031556015.1 Thermoguttaceae bacterium | reverse complement strand
CCGTCGTGGGCCGGGCAGGGCGAGCGGTAGATTTTGCCGCTTTGCTTGACGCCGTAACCTCGGGCTTCGAGCCGGGAGATGACGTCATGAATGGATACGGTTTTGATCATTGTCTAATTTTTCAAGGTAAGGGGGACGATCCTGGAACCGTCCCCAAAATGAGATAAAACGCCGTTTTTCGCGCTGGGGGCCGCCAAGGGCAAGTCGGCTCATTACCCGAGGCGGCTCCTTTGAGGCGATTTGGCGGCGAAAACTCCCAACGTTATCGTGGGTTAACTTGGGTTTACGGCGACGGTTCAGAGTTTGACCTCTTTTGGTTTTTGTTTCCGTCGACGTGGTCTTGCGGTAGGATTCGTCCCGAGAGCCGAAACGGCCAGAGAGAACAATCGGTTCTCGTACAAGTACGAACATCATCGTGGCGATCACTGGCGCATTCGAGGCAATGTTTGCGAACCTTCTCGGGTGGCGGCAGTGATTTTTGCGTTTTAGAATCTTTTCGAGGAAAGAACGAAAGGGGAATCACAACGAGGGTCTCACAGGGTTGGTTTTTATGTGTCAAAATATTCTCCTTGGAAAAAAGGAAAGTGAAAATGCGCACCTTCGGCGCAGAGGCTGAAGGGACGCGGAGAAAAACGGTTCAGTGCAAACCGTTTACATGAGATTTAAGAACCGAACTTTTCATGGATTTCGGCGGCAAGCGGGGCGGTGACATCACTCCCGTAACGGTTCTGAAGCATTTGAAAAATTTCGTTTACCATGTCGGGGGCGAATTCTTTCGGGAAATCGTCTATCACGTTCTTGACGAGCAAGTCCGGTCTGCTTTTCAAAATCGGTTTTAGCGTTGTTGATTCCGAGTTAGGAATCAAATCTTTCGTTTCCGCGAGCAATGTGTTATCACTGGTCTCGTTGGTTGACGAAATGCCTTCGAGATTTTGTTCGCGGCTAAATTCCAGAACAATATCTTTGACGGACTCCATCCCGTCATCCGTGTGCATTTTACGAAGAAGCGCCTTGAGGAGTTTTCTTCGATACAACGGTTTGAAGAGCGAGAAAAGGCAGTTGATAAGCTGGTCCGGTTTATGCTCCGGAATGTTTTGGATAGTGAAGTTGTGGATTTGCGGCATGAGGCGATTCGGGCAGGTTTTTCGCATCTCAAACAATTCCGCTCGCTCCTCGTCGCTGATCCAGTCGTAAAAGTCGTCGTCGGGGTCCGGTTCGAACTTGACGCCGCAAGAGTAGTTTTCGTTGACCTTCGGGTTGCTTTTGAGAACGGTGGTTGTGGTTTCACCATTATCTTTGGAAGTGAGTTGATCTCCTCCTTCAGGCCGCCGAATGATTTCGTTCAAACTCGCCATCAGCGAATCGGACCGTTTTTCGCCGTGCTTATGGCGAATCATTTGCATGAGAATCAACACGACGCCTTCGGCGAAGTCAAGTGGAAAATGGTCCATCAAACCCGCCGCCATAATTTCCGGTTTGTTGTGGGGAATCGGGTTCAGTTGTATCGTCGGCACTCGTTTTCCCGTTTCCGGATCGATATACGGCCCAATATCGATTCCTTTACCGTCGGTCGTTGGAAGGATCGCGGATGTATCCGATGTTCGGGTTCTCTTGAGCGCCGCTCGCGGTTTGCCCTCACCAGCCGCTTCGGCTCGTGCCTTGAGGGACTCGAAAACTTTATTGATCGAAGTTCCCTTTTCACCGGATCGGAGCTTTTGTTTCGTATCCTCGTCGGCGCGTTCGGCAATGTACTCGACTTTGGCGATGGTGTTGTCCGAAACACCGGCTGCTTCGGCAAGCTCTTGCCGCGTCCTTTTACATTGTGGAGAATTCTCCACGACGTCTGCTTCGTTCAAGTCGGTTCTACTACCCTGCCGCTTTTTCGCTTTCGCCGCAATCGTGTCCTTGAATTTCAACGCGAGTTCCGCACGGTGGAACGACGTCAAATTACGACGGTGTTCCTGATGTTTCCACGCCCAGAGCTTTGCGGTGTCAAGATCATCGAAAATGATGCTTTGAATGGAAAAGGGGATTTCGTGTTTGGTGCAGATTTTGTAACGGTGATGACCGTCGACCAGAATATCGTTCCAGGCGATAACCGGAGAAAGGCAACCGTGTTCCAGAATATCCGCTTCCAGCCCGGAAAACTCTTCGTCGGAAAGCGGCGGCAACAGCGTCCGGAGCTCTTCGTGGATGACGAGTTCTTGAGTGATGCTACCGACTTGGACATGGGTATTCCGATCCAAAACAACCTCTTCCAACTGAGTGTTCTCGGTTTTGTCGGATTCCGGCAGTGAAGGCTCTATTTTTGCAATCATAAATAATCTCCAGCGTTGATGTGATGAGGGGAAATGGTGTCCTTACTTCGATGTTTTAGTCCGCAGAGCCATCTCTTCTTCGATGATTTTGTCGCCAATCCGTGTGACGATCTGCGGTTTGCCTTTGAAAACGATGCCCAACAGAGTGTACAATGTTTGTTTTCGTTGAAATTCGTCCAGCTTTTGAAAATGGCTTTTGACGAAATGATCGGAGAACTTGTCGCAACTTTCTTTCCGACTTGCTCTCATTTCGTTTAATGTAGCGTATAACAGGTCTCCTGCATAACCTTTCGGGGCAACTGGTAGAATGGCGTGAAGTAAATCGTAAGGAGTTCGTTTGGCGTATTCCCGAAGAGGCAAGTCTGCATCGTCGCCCTTTCCGGCGTGTTCTTCTTTGGGAGAGTCCGAGACATTTTCAGGGGCCGTTTCTTCCGGCGGTTTTTTCTTGTTACGTTGGTAAGCCGGTCGACTTTTGCCATCCTTTCCGATGGTCCTTTCAACTGTCAACGAGTTGCCAGTTGACTGGCGCAACTTGCGGACATATTCATGAGAGCAGCCGACGACCTCGGCGACCGCCCGGTTGGAGCGGTCCGGAAGAACGGTGAGAATCATCTCGACGGCTCGGCGAATGTCGGCTCTACCAAGCTGCAACCCATTTTTTCCGTTGGCTTTGGCCGCTTCCCAGATTGCATCGGCCTTCGTTCCCGGTCGAATCCCCCCCGGAATTGATTCAAACTTCCGACGAACCGCCGCTACAACCCGATGATGTCCGTCGGCTAACCAGAGTTTTTCGTCTGAATCCCGAATAAGCCGGATCGGAGGAAATTTCCCGAGTGCCTGTTCGTCCTCCATTGCGTCGAAATACCGCTGAATGGTCTCTTCGCACATATCGACCCGGATTTGGGTTGCGCGATCCAAGACGATATCGGACAACGGGACATTCTCGATTCGACCGCCGAAAAAATGGAACCGATCCTCTACTGTTTTTGTCATATATGCTCCTTATGTGAAATTGAATACTTGTCTTCCCCTCTATCTATTACATTCAAGCGCCGGGAAAATCTCCGGAAAAACTGAAATACGCTCACCTCCCTACATTTCAAACGTTTGGAACGATAGTTTCCAAAATTTCCCAAAGTCTTCCCGCGGAAAAGTCGGGGGAAGGTTTTTACGGGAAAAGGAAAAAACTTTTGACAGGGAGGCGGTCCCATGATAAACTTCCTGAGTACAATAGACTTCTCACTTCCGCACAATCACCACTTGAATGCCGACGTTTTTGGTTTGTATCCATCACTTCGAAGCGGCTTCCCCCCGCGCGGTGCATGAGTTCATGATTGAGCGGCGCTACGGGACTCTGCACGGCGCGGTCCAGCTTGAACTGCCGTCGCCCGAAGTTGCCGACCAACTCAGAACAAAGGCCCGCTGGAACACCTTTGAAAAGTTCGGATTTGCTTTTCCGGAAGAGATTCGCGACGACGAAGATTACTTCACTTACCATTTCAGTCCGTTTCTGAAGCGGCAAAAAACGAGTTTCAAGGAATGGAACCACCATCTCGAACGAGGACCCGAAGGAGACTTTTACACGTTCGTCCAAGACGGCTGGGAGTACCAGGACGCCAAGATAGCGTTCCTGAGCTTGGACGAAGCGTTCGACGAGTGGGGTTGTGTTGAAGTCGCAACCGCCCGCCGTGATTACGAAAACTGGAAAAAATCGGCGGACGCTCGGTTGGAAAAACCGGAAGACCACACTTTTTACTGCCTCCGGGAGTGTGAGGAGATTGCCGCTTTCATTACCATGCCGGAAGAAGAGGCGGTCGAAGAGCCCCCTCACCCCGAGCTAAAAATTTCGCTGGAGAAACGCAAAGAAAAGGCGATGGAACGGACGACGAATCGGCTCTTCGTGCTTGCCCGGGCTGTGGAAATCATCGTCGAAATTTTCCAGAAACAGGACAGGGCTTTCAAGTACACCGAAGTCGTAAACCTGTTGGAGAAGGAGGGTTGGCTTCCGGAAAACTCCAAATTTTACAAGGAGTTCAACAAGGAAGACCACATTCGCAAACTCAGGGTGCTGCTTGAGAACCGACCGACGAACCGGGAAAGCGAAAAGTACAAAGATTGGGAGAATGACTTTCAAACGACCGTCAAGTTTTACTTTGAGCGTTTGGTGCAGGGGGATCGTGAGGGAATGAGCTACGATGACTGCATGAATGAATTCCAAGTAAAAAAAAAGTCGTTGATGGAAAAGATGTCGCCGTAGTAGAATCGCCTCGCCCGATTTGGGCGGCCAGTCTTTATTGCCCGACAACGCTCGGATACGTCGGGCGATCGCTTCACCCGGTTTTTACGTATCCCGAACTACTCGCTTGGGCGAAAGAGAAAGCGAAGAAAGATCCGAAATACAAACGGATTTTCAGGACGAAACGCCTGGCACCGCTCGAAACACGTGTGAGCGCGGAGCGGACCTACTGTGCCAAAAAGCAGTTGAAACGCTGCTTGGCCTGTTCTTTGATCGTCGAAATGCCGGACGGGGCTTCGTTTACCGTACCAAGTCAAACGCATGTGGACTCATGGACCGCGGGCCGGGTGATCCAGAAGACCCGCAAGGCGAAAGTCGATCTTTTTCCGATCCCTTCCTGTCCGGTGGAGGTGCTCCGGAAACTGAAAGTGAATGTCGGTATCGAAGGGTTTTGTTCCGGACTACGACCGGAAAGTTACATCGGACATGGTGACAAAAAGAGTTTGTCACGGAACAAACCGAAGGAGATCGCCGCGATCATCGCTTCAACGCCCAAGGGAAAGTTCGACTCGTTGGAGCCGCGTCCCTGGCTCAGTTGGAGTGATTGTTTCATCTTGGATCGCGATATTCCTGCGATTGAGCTGCGCCGGTTCGAGGAGTGCCCGTTTTGCGAAATCGATACGATCTCGGCTCTTGATGAGCTTTACGGTATCATCAGGTGAAAAAACGCCGCGTCAGGACGGAGAATCGCTCGCCGATGCCAAACACGCCGCAAGCGAGCTCCACCGAAACGGCAGAACTTCGGGAATATTGTAGCGATTCTTGATATTACACTGCGTCACGGAATCGCGATGTAAAATCCTCGCATCATTTTCAGGGCCCGATATTGCGGATTCGAATGTCGCGCGGAGTACGGCGTCACACCATCCGCACCACAAAGCGGCCGCCGGCTTGCGGAGATTCAAAGGAGGGAATGATTTCGTACACTCTTGGCTGTCCGGTTTTTCGCGGGCCAGAAGAACGACGGTCATTTCCTTTTCTTCGCGGAGCGGATTCAAGGCTTCCGCCATTTGACGCCAGTAGAACAGGGCAAGATCGTCGTTTTGACCGAAACCGCCGTCCGATTTGACGACGGCATCGGTTTCCTGCAACTTGCGAATTTCGGAGAGAAAGAGTTTTTCGACCCAATCGAGAGTATCGACCACAAGTGTTCGGTATTCATGTTTTTCATTTTTGAGCGATTTCAAGCAGGACATGATTTCCGCGAAACTCTTGCACGTCGGAAACAAATCGCAGTCCTCGATATCATCCGCCGCGATAAAGATCGGGGTCGCGGCCACTGCGGCAAGCGTCGAAAGACCGATTCCTCCGGGGCCGTAAACGAGGATTCGCGGCGGAAGCTGACGCTTTCCCTTTTGAATCGTATCAAGTAGAGACATTGATTTTGTTGTTGACGGGAATCGCGAAGTGTTCTTTGTTGCGAACAGCGAAGGTAAACTCGGGATGAAAGGGAAGCACAATTACGACAACCATTTTATCGCCGCAGGCCCGAGGCGAAAAGAGGGTGAGAAGGTGCCACATTGACAGGAAAGGCGAGAAAGGTTTTTCAAATTGGAAAAACTTGAATATACCTCTCAAGGTTTCAATAATTTCGAAATGCTCCTCCATCCTTCCCGTTTACTTCTTTCCATGCTCTTCACGAAAGAATTATTGGTAGGCCGTTGGCTGGGAAAATGAAAAAGCCGAAAAATCTGAGTTTCGTGCATTTATTTACCGATGTGGCGCGGATCGGCTTCTTTTCCACCGTGACCAAGGAGTGTGCGAATACGAAAGGGTCGTTTTTCAGTTGAATCGACAAGCGGTCATGCTTGTCAAGTGAAAACGACATTTTCCGGAGGGATTTGACAAATCGTCACGAACGCCTTTGGAAATTACGGAAAAATTTACCCGATCCGGATGTAGCGGAAAAAGGGATGTATCCTAGAGAAGTTCACAGTACATTTTTCCGGAAACGCGAACGCGACGCCAGAAGACATCATTTCTCCATGTGTCAACGGGGCTCTGGCTCGCTTCGCGTTTTCTTTTTCACTCGTCGCCCCGACGGAGCCGGATGAAGGGAATTGAAATGCGAAACAGGGAAGCGATTCGACGTCGACTCGTTCCTGTCGATCATGATTCCGGAAAAACGGCCGTTCGCCGACCTCGTGAGGGAGTCGGGGATCGGCCGATTCACCATTTGCGAAATCCATGAGAAGATCATGAAAGACGAGCATTCCTCTTCAGCGGTTCAGTCGCCACTCGGAATTTACCTTCGCGAAATCGGTGAAACCCCGCTTTTGACCGCCCGGGAGGAACAGCAATTGGCCGTCGCGATCGAACACGGCGACCGGGACGCACGGGACAAAATGGTTCTCGCCAATCTCCGACTGGTCGTTCGGATCGCTCGCGGCTATACCGGCCGCGGGCTCGATCTTCCGGATTTGATCGGAGAGGGCAACCTTGGGCTGCTTCATGCCATCAAAAGATTCGATCCCGGCATGGGCACCCGATTCGCGACCTATGCCGTGTACTGGATTCGGCAGTCGATCCGGCGGGCATTGTTCGACCAGGGCAAACCGATCCGGATTCCGGCCTATATGATCGAACTTCTTTACCGATGGCATCATGCAAGCGGTCGACTTTCCGAGACGCTCGGACGTCAGCCGACCCCGGAGGAAATCGCCAATGATTTATGTGTGCCGCATCAAAGACTTCCTTACATTCGAAGTGCGATACACATCAATAATCTGACGCCACACCCGGACCACACGGAGGCCGGCTGGTCGCTCGGGGAAATGCTCGTCGACGGCCGGTTTCCAAGACCTGATGAGGAGCTGCTCCGAGGGGACAATCTGTCGTTTGTCATGAGTCAACTCGATCTGATGGATCCGCGGGAATCGGCGATTCTTCGAATGCGGTTCGGACTCGGTTCCTGCAAGCCGCATTCGGTCCAGGAAATCAGCGATCTGTTCGGTCTGTCTCGGGAACGGGTCCGACAGATCGAAACGGAAATCCTGAACCGACTCGCCGATTCTCTGGAAGGGGCACCACCGGAACAGCCGGTCTGAATTCAGGCGGCATTTTTCCCGTAGAATCGGCGAGCCAACGGTATCGCCGCCCCGCCCAAACCGAGGAGTAACAGCGTCGCCGGTTCCGGAGTCGGATTCGGTTCGCCGATGCCTCCACCTCCACCGATACGGAAATCGGTGATGAACCCGCCGTTTTTATTGTTGAACTCGCCGTTGGCATCCGTGACCGTAATGGTCAACTTGGTAATGTAATCGGTATCCGAATGGAACCCGAAAAACTTCGGATCGCCTTTCGAGGCGGCTTGAAACAGATCGAGCATATCGCCACCGCTCGTCCGAGCGGTGACCGTGATGTAATCGTCGAAGTTATTGTGCCCTTCCAGCATGAAGCCGACGGAATGAATGAAATCCATCAAGCCGAAATCGATCGTCGCCACGGTCACGGTATTGACCTGAAAATGGAGATGATCCTCAACCAGGGAGACATCCTTGAATCCTGCATTTCCGGGAGGAACGGGAGAGGTATCCCTGACGGTTCCCGGTCCGACCGCAACGTTATTCAGGAAAACGGTAAAATCGAATCCTTGCTTCATCTGCGGATCGCCCGGTGATGCGAAATAGGAGGCGAAATCGAGTGGGTTGTTAAAAATTCCATTAAACTCGTCCATTTGCGAATCGTTGTAGCCGGTCAAGCCGGCCTGAACGGAATTTCCAATGAGAGCGATGCAAATCACGGCAAAGCTAAGAGGTTTAATCAACATCATTTTTTCCTTTCAATCGAGTGTTTGAGCGAACAGGCAAGCCTGACAACGACTTTCTCAAAACCTGTACTCCCGTCTCATTGAAGGATAGAGCGTGATAAGAGGCGATCCGCGATCCTGTAAACAAAAGAGCCTCATCGGAAAAGACTTCCCGTAAGAGGGAATGGAGCCATGACGTCACGTAATAAACGCCGTTAAACTGCGTGGACAGGGCAAGCTGGGGGAGCCCAGAGCAAGAAAAGCAGTTGATTGTTTTTCGTGAAAAGTGATTGCGTCGACATTATTATGACACCATATCCCATGCGGATCAAATCCGTCGAATATTGTCCCGTGTAACCCTCCGACTCGAATTGCGTTTTTTCTCGTTCATTTGAGATTCACGACATTTTTACAGTTTCCCAGGGATTCTTTACAGGAATCGGCTTGCACGGAAGACAAGGGGTAAGATTCAGTGTTTTCCGTTCGAAATCGTAATTCGTGAAAAAAGGGGAATTTCGAAGAACGGTCCGTGGAGAGAAAACGTCTTCTCTCCATCCCTTACTCCAAGGAGGTTTTCCAATGAAAAAAAGCGTAGTGTGTGTTGCGATCTTGACGTTGAGTTGTCTGGCGAATTCCGTATTCGCGGCATCCTTGACATTCGACGAGGCTCGCAGCGGAATGTTTTCAGGCTGGGTCAGCGCAAAAGACGGTGCCGTTCTCGGAACCAGTGCGGACGATTGGTCGATTGATCTCCAGCATCTTCCTTTCGATGATATTTTTAACAATCGACAGGCGGACATTTATTTTTCCCAAAAGGACGACGTCGTTTACGGAGCGGTCGATCTGAGCGCCCTTTACAGCGATGCGGGAGCCAATCTCATCGGATTGTACTTGAAGGATTTTGAGGGGAATACTTTGTTTACCCTGACGTTTGATCCGATCAACGCCCCGGACAAAGGAAGCTGGGCTTCCAATGTCGCTCCGAACACGTTATCGACGGACATCCCCTTGGACCTTGCCGGATTTGGACAAGCCGTCTTCCCGGAAGGTGCGGTGGACGGATCGATTACGGCCGAGGCGTTCCTGTATTACAATCTGGAGTACGATTACTTCCTCTTCGCCTCGCGTCGGTACGACGGGACCGGCATCGATGTGACTCAGATTCCCGACGTCGTCGGAGAATACTGGGTTGCTGCGGCATCACCGGAACTCAACACCACGCCGGAACCCGCGACGTTCCTTCTGCTCGGAGCGGCTTCCGGACTCGGATTGTGTGTTCGTCGATTCCGAAAGTCCTCGGTCGCCTAAGTCCCGGGGTACCCCTCTCCCTGACATGGAAATTCAATGAATAGCGCCCAATGACGTTCCTTGGCAAAGAACGCTGTTGGGCCATATTTCTTGACTTCACGCTTGATTCTTCAATACAACATTCGCGATACTGGAATGGCGTTCGTTTCCAATTCCCTTCAGCTCCATAACGATCGTCCGGACTCTTTCCTGCAGGTAAAACAAACGACCTGGATGACTTGGCGTCGTGGAACCGCCGCACTTTCTTCCTGCCACGGTGTCACGTAATACGGAACTCGGATGAAAAAAAGGCAAGAGAAGATCGTCGAAACAGGTCGATGCAATCACCAAAGAGACTCGTTTTCCGCGACGAGTTCATACAGAACAATATCATTCCGGATCGCGCTTCGATCATACGCGGTATTTCCGGAATGACAGAGAAAAGTCGAAGAATTCTCCGCCTCCTGACTGGCAGGGAGGAGGTGGAGTTCATTTCGGTCGAATTTAGGCGGCATTTTTCCCGTAGAATCGGCGAGCCAGCGGTATCACCGCCCCGCCCAAACCGAGAAGTAACAGCGTCGCCGGTTCCGGAACCGGATTCGGTTCGCCGAGCCCCCCACCCCCGCCGATACGGAAATCGGTGATGAACCCGCCGTTTTTATTGTTGAACTCGCCGTTGGCATCCGTGACCGTAATGGTCAACTTGGTAATGTAATCGGTATCCGAATGGAACCCGAAAAACTT
>JAVBTU010000012.1:0-4280 GCA_031556015.1 Thermoguttaceae bacterium | reverse complement strand
ATAAATTCCGCCGCCGTCTCGCGCAGCACTATTGTCGACAATCGTCGAGTTTGTAATCTCAAATTCACGACGACCGCTCAAATAGATTCCTCCGCCATCAGCTCCTGTCGCTTTGTTGTCGGAGATCGTGGAATTTTTGATGATGTTGAATACCCCTTCCCCCACCCACCCATCGGTTATTATCCCACCACCAAATGAGGCGGTGTTTCCGGAAATAATGCATTCCGTGATCACGGATCGGTCTGAGATCAAGGTTCGTACTGAAGAAACCCAACTGATTCCTCCCCCCCCACCGATTTTGGCCTGATTATTACAAATGCGGCTCTCTTCCAGAGTGAGGGAAGATTCAAGATCAATTTCACTCCCCCGGGCAATTCCTCCACCATCTGTCCGTGCCGAGTTTCCTATAATTTCGGAACGCTTAATCGATAAGACGCCACTTATGGAAATGCCGCCGCCTTCCATTTCCGAGACATTGGCTTCGATCTTGGAATCAATGATGTCCGTTCGCCCCCAGGAAGCACAAATCCCTCCCCCAGAACCAGAGGCGCGATTTTGGGTAAAAACTGAATCCCGGATCGCCAATTCCCCTTTGAGCCACAATCCGCCGCCATCTTCTATCGCGATATTTTCGGAAAAAGTACTCTCTGAAAGCGTCAAGGAACCTTCGCAATGAAGCCCCCCGCCGAAGAAGCCCGTATTGCCGAGAAAATCGCATTGGGTCACCCGAAACTTGCTGCCGACGAGATAAACCGCGCCCCCGGAAAAAGCGGTTTTTCCGTGAGTGAAGACAATCCCTCCGAGCGCGACTTCTCCTTTGGCGACCGTCAGTATCCGATCTTTTTGGCCCCCGTCGATGACCAATTTTTCCGGGCCGAGGGAAACGATGGTCATGCTTCCGTAATAGGACGCGGAGGCGTCGTATTTGAAAAAGGTTTTTTCCAAGTCCACCCGGTAGGATTCTTCCGTCGTTCGGACGACGATCAGATCGCTTTTCGTCGTTTTCGCAGCGGCGGTGATCGCGTCGCGAATCGCGGCGTCTCCCAGGTCTTCCGCTGCGATTTCGATGACGTTGTAATCTTTGATGTTCTCCGACAAAGCCAAGTCCGGATAACTTTCCCGGAGCAGGGAATAATCCTCTTGCGACACTGAAAGAAGTTCACGCGATTCGAGTGCCTCAAACCGTAATCGGCGCTGGTGAAGCCGCTTCCGATCAGTGTTAGTGAATTTATCGTTGTGATAGGAGAAAAAAAATCGCAGTAGACCCATGTCGAAAATATCTAAAAATAGTTGTCATTGACCTTCTTTTAGAATCTCTCAACATCGAAAATGTTTATGAAAAAAAGAGAATTT
The DNA here is from genome assembly GCA_031556015.1 of Thermoguttaceae bacterium. GTDB lineage: Bacteria > Planctomycetota > Planctomycetia > Pirellulales > Thermoguttaceae > JAVBSX01. The sequence goes on along the minus strand of JAVBTU010000012.1, from coordinate 2,927 downwards.
TCCCCAAAGTGATTGACAATCAAGAATAGCATCTATTAAAATCGACAGCATTGGAAAAGGCGTTACGATGAGAACCCGGTTTTCCTTCTTTGCCGTCGTTGCTTTTTATTTTCCACTTCGTTCGGCTTCATAGACCTCGAAGATTCGATCCGTTTGAATCAAATCGATGCCAAGATGTACGGCGTTTTGCAGTTCTTCCTTAGTCGCATTGTGTGGGGCGTCACTGAAAATCTTGATGTTCTGCAAGTGAAGACTTTCGATCAGCTCCGAAGTTAGGAGCGGCCACGGAACATCGAACGCATAAGGCGTCAATTCCCGAATGCGCTCCTGGAGCCGTTCACCCCGTCTGTATGACGCCATGAGTTTCGCTCGCGGGAAAATTTGTCGGATATGTTCAAGGATAGCATCACTGCCGTAGAATACCGAATTTTCAAGGAAATCGTATTCCTTGAGCGATTGGAGCATCGTTTCCAGTTCGGGATTTTTGCAATCGACGTAAAACGAAGCATTTTGGCCAAACTTTTCATTTCATTGGCGAACAGCTCGGCAGGTTTCCTCAAGCGTCGGTACGTTTTCGACAAACTCACGGCCTGCGGACACGTCCTTGAAATCCGCGAAATTCAAATCCGAAACGGTTTCGTTCAAGCCGACGGTTCTTTGGAGCGTCGGATCGTGCATGATGACGTTGATACCGTCCTTGGTTTTACGAACGTCGATTTCAATCAAGTCGACTCCCAGTTCCACTGCCTTACGAAAAGCAGCGAGTGTGTTTTCCGGAGCGAATTCACCGGCTCCACGATGCGCTGCGACGCCGACCCGCTTCGGCGTGTGGATCATCCGAAAAGTTGAAGCGGTTTCGGAACGTAATTCCGGAAGCATGCTGCATAAAAACAACACGCTAAATGTTAACAGTGTCGGCAGTCGGATTTTCGATCGTTTCCCGACATACTTTTCTTTGAAAGTGAATTTTATGAATTCATTGATAATTATCATGGGAAGGTTTTCAACGTGAGAGAAACGGGCTGTCTTTAACGATGAATCGATAGGGGTAACCGGCAGCGTCGGCGGCATAATCGACGTTGATTCGCGGCGTTGCGAGGATGGATTCCGGTGATATTGTCCGTGTTGAACCGGTAATGTAAAGTTCACTGCGACACAGATCGCGACCGTAATGTTCCCGAGTAATTCCCATAGCGATGCAGAGTTTTCCGGGTCCGCTGCAGAGTTTGCGAGGCGAGTCGGCGATTTTGCGACGTTTTTTCATCAGGTCGATTCCGTCCAGCGGTTCGATCGCACGAATCAAGACCGCTTCGGGATTGCCCGCTTCATTGACGACGACGTTGAAGCAATCGTACATTCCGTAGATCAGGTAAACATAAGCGTATCCCCCCCGGGAAAACATGATGTTCGTTCGATGATTTTTTTCAGGTCCCGTGCGACGATACGAATGGCAAGCGGCGTCGGTTGTTCCGGCATACGCTTCCGTCTCGACGATTAGCCCGGAAGTGATTCCCTCGGCGCTGCGATGCACCAAACATTTGCCCAAAAGCGATTTCGCAACCGCAACGGCATCGGCCAGGTAAAAATCCCGAGGTAATCGACGATTCATGAGTGTTGTCTTGATACACCGTTTGATTTCTTGCGAACGAATCGAAACAAATGGACAAAAGCAATGTTCGCTTTCTCATTGTAATCGGAGCCAAACAGATGAGAACCCGGTTTTCCACTTTTACGCCGTGATTGTCTGCGGACGCAATCTCGATGCCGCCGAACCGATGTTTTCATTTATCGTTTCGTATGACGCCCCGGAAAACATCACCGGTGTTTCATCAATGAGCGGAAAGAATTTACTTCAAATCGAAATTCATCCGCTCCAGTTCGAAGACGACGAAGTTCGAATCGTCGGGGGTGTCGTCGATTGCCTCGGGGTAATTGCCGTTTTCCGTTAAATTGAGACAGATTTTCATCGGCTTGTTTTCCTCTTCGTAGAGCACCAAACCGCGAAAAGCCGTATCGCTGATGGAATTGTACAATTTGATTGAACAAGCCTCCCCCTTTCGATTGGCGGAGAATGCCCAAAAATCGAGATTCTTTCCGATTCCCCGGAACTGGACGGCTCCGCGATCGAAATAGAGTCGTAACGGAATTTCCTTTGCCTCCCATTGTCGATCGCGTAACCGCAGCCGCTTGACGCACCAATACGTTTCCGGAATCTCGAACGACCGGATCTCTCCCGGCGGCGGATCCCGATGTGTTTCCGTTTTGAGAATCGCGTCCGAATCATGAGTGTAGTCTTGTAACACCATCAAGCAGAGATAATCGGCGTAGGAGTTCATTCGGACCGGTGGACCGAGTTCGACCTTTTCCGTTTTGACCAGTTTCGCGTAATCCTCGACGGTGAAATCTCCCTGAAGCTTTTTGAGCAGGTGCAGCGTCCGATTTCGATGGGGTGTCGATATTTTATTCGTGGCGGCAAGCGATTGTCGGGCGTAAAAGATCGCTTTGTCGTTCTCGCCGACGATCTGGAAATATCGTGCGAGAACGAAACAGGCCAGTGTGACCGAATCCTCGTCGAACCAACAGTTGTCCGCGAGTTGGAGGACGTAATGGATCGCCGATTCGTCGATTCGGCCTCTCCGTTCCCGATTCCAATCAAGTCGGAGCAGATTGGTCAGGGAATGGGCGTAAAACGTGACATACATCGTCTTGGACTTTTTCGGCGCGAGGCGATCATGCTCTCGGAGAAGAATCCGAAACTCCGATTCCGTTTCCGCTTCATCCCCTTTTTCCATAGCGTCAAGCAGTAATAACCAATGTGCCGCATAATCAACCTGTGAAACGGGCATCTCCTCGGAAGAGGGAAAAACGTCCGGCGGCTCTATGTTGCAGACCGAATAGAAATCTGCAAAAGGACCAAGCATCATCGG
>JAVBTU010000467.1:0-6531 GCA_031556015.1 Thermoguttaceae bacterium | reverse complement strand
GGATTTCCAGCCCCAACGGGGCGCAAGAACTTAGCCGGGGGTGATTCGTCGCCTCGCAGAGCGACGGATTACCCCCGGATCACGATCCCCAAAATAAATCGCACCCCAACGGGGTGCAAGAAAGCCAGCCCCGTTTTCTTGCACCCCGTTGGGGTGCGGAGTTTTGAGGGGGATTCCAACCGGGGGTTCGTTGAGTACAACTCACCCCCGGCTATGTTCTTGCGCCCCGTTGGGGCTGGAATTACCGGAACCAAGCTCGTCAAAGTATTTGTGTAGATACCTTTGCTCTTTCAGGGCGGGAGAGGCTGTTCGTCCGAACGAATCTCGCCCCTAAACGACAAACGCTCCCAGTTCCGGATTGTTTCTTGTCGCAAATCAATTCGTCAAATCGAACTGCTTCAATTCGCCGATCGCGTCCGCTTCGCCGGCGCCTTCCGGAAGATCTTCGGGCCGTCCCGGCGGTTGGGGTTGCGTCATATCGATTTGCGGAGCCTGAATCGGTTGCTGTATCTGCGGCGCCGGATACGGAACGGCCGGGCCCCCTTCTTGCGGAATCGGGGCGTCGGGGAATCCGTTGCCCGGCGTTTTGCCGTAAAGCGGACCGGTATCGATCCACATGCCCTGCGAATCGAGCCGGAGCGTTCCCATCGCAAGCTCGAACTGCATTCGCTGTTGCAGATATCGAACCCAGGTCGACATGAACATGTTCTGCGCGTTGAGCAAACTGGTCAAGTTATCGAGTACGTCGCGAGTCGCGTTGACGTTCGATTCCGTCGGATCTTCCAAGTTCAGCATCGCCGAGTCGACGTTGACGATTGCGCTGAAAACGCTTTCCCGTTGAATTTCGAACGCAAGTTGACTGACCTGAATGTTCCTCACGTCCGAACGCAAATTCGCTTTAAGGCCGTCGACGTAAGTGTAATACGCGCGGCGGGCTTGCTGGTATTCGATCAAAGCCGCTCGATAGGCGTTTTGCTGAATCAATCGGTCCAACGGCGAATCCCAGAGCAAGCCGACGGACACTTGGCCGTTTTTCGAACTGAAATTGAACGGATTGTTCCCCTCGGTCGCGATGGACCCGTCGACTTTCAAATTGAGGTATCCTCGCAGGGCGTTGGACGTGATCTCGATTTGACGCCAGGCGTCGACCAACGCGGCTCGGCGATTCATCCAGTCGAGCCGGTTTTCCGAAGCGATTTGGAACGCTTCTTCCGCCGACATGGATATCGGCGTCAGCGTAATGGAGTCCAGCCGGATCCGCGCCTGGAGAATCAACAGATCGTTCAGTTCCGCCGAAAGACGATTGGAAACCCGGTTGAGCCAGGTTCGGTAAGGATCGGGAACTCGAATCAAATCATGCCCGAAATCACGTTCTTTGCGCAGTTCTTCCTTGGCCGCCTCGAAGGAGGAACTGTTCAGAGGTTTCCGATCCCCGGCGACCCAATCGTGGATCCGCTGGATCACCTCTTTCTCTTTGGTAGCCTCGATTTCCGCGATTTTGCCGACGACCGTTTGAAGCTCCTGTCGCAGTCGATTGATTTTTTCCAACGATTCACGGTAATTCTGTTCCACCAAAGGCCGGTCCGCCTTCGCTTCTCCCAGACTCGGAAGGAAGCTTTCCAAACGGTTGAGCTCCAACTGCGTTTCCCGTCGCTTTTGATTCAAAGGATCGAGTTGCACCCGGTACGGTATTTCGATCCGAGCACGAATGTCTTCGCTGAGAATCGGTGCCAGATCCATGAGGTTCAGCCGGTAAAGGATCCACAACGTTTTTTCGTCGAATTTTTCGCCGTCGACGATTTCGTGCAGTTGCGACTGACTATAAGGGGCGAGCAGATCGTTGAGTTCAATAATCATATCGATCCGTTTTCGCTTTTCCGGGAGCGTATTTTGCACCAAGCGCAGCCGCTCCTGAAAATCGGGAATACTGCACACGTCGGCTGCGACCTCGCCGTTGCGAACGGAAGGACGGTCCTGGAGAAATTCGATATTGGAAATTCGCTCCGGAACCATTTTTTCCAGGTAGACGAGATCCTTTTCGACGATCTCGACTTCGTTGCGCAACAGGGACGCGAAATACGGAATCCGTTCCCGTAATTCGTCCGGTATCATTTGATTTTCATCCCGTAAAATCGCCAGGAGCAAGTTCACGTCGTCTTGCAACTTTCGCAGCGACGGCGACATCAACTCGAATTGCTCCAAGAGCGGGTCCTGGACGCGGACTTTCAGGTCCGGCGGCAGTCCGAGCGATTGGAGGTACGCTTCGATCGCCCCTTCGTAATTCCCCTTCTGCTGCAACAAATCGTTTTGATCGTTAAGCAACCGAATTCTCGTACTGATCACGTCGACTTTCTTTTGAAGCCGGCCCGCGACGAACATCTGCGTGGTCCTGTTGAGCGTGTCTTCCAGCGACGCGATCTGCTGCATCTGATTGTTGATTCGAACCTGCTCGGAAAGCAGGGCGTAATATCCCCCACCGCCGGCGCTGCCTGCTCCGCCCGGTCCGGTGATGCCGCCGGTTCCCGTTACGGTCGAAACGTAAAACCCTTGCTGAAAATACGCCATTTGCCGTACATTGGCGAGGAAATTCCGCTCCGTCTGCGTCAGGTTTTCCAACGCGACCGCGCGCCCGCCGCCGCGAAGGAGCGGTTGGAGAAACGCAAAATTCAACACCGACTGTGAGGAAAACGAATCTTGGCCGGAAAATTGCCAAGTGAGCGTGTTGGCCAACCCGACCAGGATGTCCGCTCCGCTGGCGAAGTTCTTCGCCATACTCAACGAGGTCGTATCTTCCAGCGTCGTCGACGGAGTTCCGTCGGCGGAGTAAAAGAGCGAATTGCCACCGTAAAATTTCGCATCGAAAAAGTAACGTTGCGTCGAAACGGACAAAGCGGATTTGAAAAGCTCCTCTTCGGCGGTCTGATAGGCCGGTGAATGTTTCAGGGCAAGTCGAACCGCGGTCTCCTTGTCCAGGACGATCGCGCCGGTTTCATCGACCGAAAGATACTGACGCCAATACGGGTTTTCGACGTAAGGTGTTCTCCCGTACTTTTTCCAAGCTTTGGATCCTTTCATTCCGTCGACCCGCTGCATCAGCCGGTGCGCGGTCGGATCGTCGTTGGGCATCGGTTCGCAATCCGGATTGTACGGATCGTAGAACCGGGAATCAGGCGCCGATTGAAGCGAATAATTGCGCAATTGCCATCGCGAATCGTTCGAGACCGTATTGACCAAAGCGTACGCTTCCTTGTCCGCTTTTTTACGGTAATGCGACCGGCTGCAACCGGACCAAAGTCCGAGCAATAATATTCCACAGAAAATTACAACCGTGAGTCGAGCGTAATGACAATGACGAGCAAACATGATAAACCGCTTTCGCTGCTTAACTGATATAATCCGCAAATTTTTACTAATCGGTAACTCGAAATAGATCGATACAGAGGGGTCCCGTTTGTTATCGTCTCAACGAAAGATCACGCTTTACCGAATGAAGGGGGTAAACCACCAGGAAGAGTTGAAATAATCATGCCTGCCGATAGGGTTATACCGGTTGTAAGGAATGCAACGCTCCAAACGAGTGTCCCGCACTCTTTTTTGCTTTTCATCAGTCGTGGGAATGGTTTTGTTGACAAGAGCACTAAAAAAGGGTACATTCCGTGAGAGACTGGATTTCGTTGGAATCCGTCGAGACTGGGTGGTTTTTAGCGGTTCTGCGGCTTTTTCGTGTGGGCGGGGCTATGACCCGTTCAGCCGGAGCGTCCTGGACGCCCGGTTTTGCACTTTTCGAAGTTCCCATACTCTGTGATCGTAGAATTGCCGATACGATTTCGGGGCGTTAGACCTCGCGCCCATTGACATCAAGACGACGACAATATCCTCAGTAAAATGAATATCTGGAATAAGGTTCTTATCTTTTTGATTTGTCTGTTGGGGGTGCTTGCGACTTTTTGGTCGGCCAAGGTCATGAGCAACAACGTCAAGCAAGGCGCGGCGATCAAAAAGATGGAAGACGATAGGATCGCGGCTCTCAAATCGATTGAAACGGATAACAACTACGAAAAGGGAGTTCCGACTTGGGACGTCCGCAATGCCGCTCTTTTAGCCGATCGGGCCGAAAACTGGCTCTTCTGCGCCCCGAAGGCGGTTGAAATGGTGCAGAACAAACATGCCCAGATCATTTTCACGATGAAGCCGGACGTAATCTCGACGATGAAAGTCGGTGACACGATCTATGTTTTCGACCAAAGACCGTTCGGACAAGGCGGGAAATACCTCGGACGTTTCAGTGTCTCCCAGATCCAGGGGCAGGATACCGCGGCGGTTTCGCTGGACGTGATGACCGACTTGGAGATGCAGAACCTGGTTTCCAGTCGAAACGAAATTTCACAGGTCGCCGCGGAACAAATCGAAGAGACGAACGCCGCGTGGTCGATTTTCTCGAAATGCCCCACGGACCGCCCCGACTTATTTGCGAATCTCTCCGATGCGGAGAAGGAAAAGTATCTTCCGGAACCGGTTCGAGCCAATTACGCCCGATACGATCAGGCTCCGGAGAGTTTCACCTCTTACGATTTTGGGACGCTTTTCACGCACTACTATCAAAAACGGATCGAAAACTCGGCCCAACTCGCGGAAAAACAGGCGCAGGAAGCGACCATAGCCGAGTCGAACCGACTGGCAACCCAGGCGCTTACGGACTGCCAGAACGAAAACAGCCAGATCGAAAAAGAAACGCAGCAGATGGAAGAACAGCGCAAGGAAGTGAAACAGCTGCTCGACGCGAAGATCGCCGAATGTAAGCAAATGCAGCAGAAAATCGACGAGCTTCAAAAGGACAACGAGCGGAAGGTGAACGAAATTCACCAATTCCAACAGGACGCCCTTCGCCGGTAAGCCAAAAGTTTGTATCTACACAACTTTTGCCGCGGATATCCAACCCCGTCGAGCTTGTCGTTTTACACAAGTTGGCCTTGCGTATTTTTCCTGTTTTGTGTATTGCTCCACATTAGTGCTGAGGATTCTAAGACAGGAAAAATAAATTACAACTCGTTTCTCATCTTTTACGTCCTGATCGGTTTGATAGTACTGTTCGACGTTTACAAGATATTGTTTCTGGAAACGAATTCCCCTTATGCGTTCGATCATTGGACGAAATTCTTTTCGTATTACGGTATCCAGTTGCTGCTCTTGGCATTGCTTTTTCTGCTGGTGTTTAGAAAATTCCACTTGCATTTCCTTGCGATTGCCAAGGACGAGGAATCGGTACGGTCCAACAAAAAGAAAGATGAACGACTCGTGCCAATCTTCCCGGAAATTGTCGAACCGCTTTCCGAATGTGATGCCAGAGCTACAGAGGGAACCGAATGGATCATCGACCAAGCCTGCCCGAAACAGTATCGATTCGGGGCGAGAGACGACGGCATGAAGAGTGCGAACCTCGGATCGACATTTGACGACATCGTGACGAAGGCGGGATTGCCGGTTATTCCAATGATCGGGAACAACATGCGGGCCAGTGCCGTGAAAGATCTGTACAGCGGCAAGTATCCTGAACTCCGTGGGCGGATCGACCTGATCGGCAAGATTTTCGGGCACTCTCCCCAAGTGGCGATGACGTACTATCAGCGATTCCAAATGGATGATTTCAAGGAATTGATCGAGACATTCCATGAAAAGCCGTGCCGAGAAAATGAAACGCATCGGCAAACCACTGAAAACGTAGAGTCGCAGGGGAATTTTGACCGTGCCGTTTCCCGTGACAAATCCCGTGCCTCAACAGAAACAGAAGGCGCAAACGAAACAGGGGAAGCAACCAGAGCCTGTAAAATACGGTACACGACGCAAGAGGCGTCAAGAGAGAACAAGGCGAAAGAGTGTAAAGTACCCCCTACCGGAGTCGAACCGGTGTTATCGGACTGAGAACCCGATGTCCTGGGCCACTAGACGAAGGGGGCGAACCAAGTTTGCGTATTTTCTTGCCGATTTCCTTTTTGTCAAGCCGGGGAACGGTTTACTCGAATCGGATCCGTACCGTTTCCGTTTTCGGATCGAGCGTGATTTCCACTCCCCCGGGCCGCTGAAATCGCCGTGTTCGCGGGGAGCGAATTTCGTTTTCCAGCACACTCCATTCCTCGAATCCCATGCGACGCAAAGGGCGGTTGCATTCCTTCCAAAGCGAAACGAACAGTTCGCGGATCAGAAACGGCGATTCGTCGAGAAGTCGGATACGATCCAGCGTGATTTCCGATTCGGAAAAGGAAAGAACGCACTCCCGGCGGAGCGTCGCGATTTTTTCGTCGAGAATCTCTTGAACATTCCCGGCCAAATCGGCAAGACGTAAAAGAGCGTCGTCGAGATTCGCGTTGTATTCGGTCCGAAGTTTGGGCAAAAGCTCCAACCTGAGCCGGTTTCGCGTAAAGACCGTAGTCGCGATCGTCGAATCGATAAGATACGGCTGTCCGAGATAGGCAAGATAGCCGACTACTTCTTCCAGCGAAACGTCGAGCAGCGGTCGAATCAGCGACACGGCAT
>JAVBTU010000431.1:0-4173 GCA_031556015.1 Thermoguttaceae bacterium | reverse complement strand
TGATTCTCCGCGGTGGTCATCGCAACGGATAAGTCCGCCGGTTTCGCCAGGATGTTTCCATCGAAATCGACGGTAAACCGCTTGATCGCCTCAGGATTTTTGTCCGGATTGCGTAACCAACCGATGCGGCTCGTGATATTCAACTTTTCGATGTTTTCACTACAGGAAAAGAGTTGGATCGCGTCGTAGACGAGCCAATCCCCTTTCTCGGTAACGATTTTCAGGAGGTTGCCGGTTTTCTTCGCGGCGTCGATCGGGAAAAGAACTTTGTGCGTTTCCCAATTCGCGGCGGTCGGAATCGCGAGGATTTGCGTCCCCTTGCCGCAGGGGGTGATTTTCATTTCCCGGGCGGTCCCGTTCAGATCGATCGCGAGCGTCGGCGGCACGTTGTTGTGTCCGGCGGCGGTGATCCGCAGTTCCAGCGCGATGACGCCGTCCTTTTTCATCTCGTCGAGATTCGGCAGATCGAATTCCAAGCCGAGCAGATACTGGACGCTTCCGCCCCAAACGTCGATCGGGCCGGCGTGAATCCACGGCCAATCGGTCTTCGGGTCGAGCCCTTCAAGTTTTTTGATCGTGCCGCTGGGAAGCTTTTTGGCGGCTTGGTTCCAGTCGCCGCTTAAAGCGAATTCGGCGCAACTTCCGTCGAGTTTGCCGACCGACCAAAGCTCCGCGGCACGGACAGGAGAAAGGAGGAGAAAGTAGCAGAGCAGTACGAAACAGAAAATTTTTTGCGACATGGTTCATCGGGAAAAGGGGCGGAATGCAGCGAAAAACGGCATTCCCGGATTATAGCAGTTGCGAGGTCGCGATTCAAGAAGCGAAATTCACGTCCCAAGAGAACTGCAAAGTCGTGTTTTGGATCGCGGACATCTCGTCCACACCTGGGTTTGCAGACGTCTCGCCTGCGGCGCGAAGCGGAAATCCCGTGTGCAAAGAATTTTCAACCGCCCACAGGCGGGCGAGACGCCCGCGCTCCAAGAGGAAAAACTTAACGGCGCTGCTTGGCACTATAGTCACGGCGCCTGCCCGACAGAAAATTTTCGCCGAGGAACTTGTCGAGTACGGTTATTCCCCGTAGGATATTTTTCACGGAGCCGTGGAAAATGAACCGGGCCGTTTTCGTCTTTTCGGCGGTAAATTGCCGCACGTCTATTCGCTTGTCGGGTGGAGGAAAGACTTAACGGAGTAGAATGGCAGGCGAATATCGTCGAACTGCATTACCGACGGCCGATATCCCATCATGAGGCCCTGGTCGTTGCATCCCAACCCCCTTGACACCAAGGGATTGCTCGCCGTCCGGCGGGAAGAACCGTCAGCGAAGCGTTTCGGCAAAGGTTATTATAGTGATAAAAATTCATTGAGAAAGAATAGGCGTTCATGAATATCGAAATTCGTCGTGAGGAAGAAAAAGATTATCGGCAAGTCGAGGAATTGACCCGGGAAGCGTTTTGGAATCTTTACGTACCCGGCTGCAGCGAGCATTTGATCGTCCATCATTTACGGCAAAGCGAGGATTTTGTGCCGGAATTGACTTTCGTCACGATTTTGGACGGCAGGATCGTCGGTAGTATCGTTTTCACTCATTCGAAAATCGTCTCCGACTCCGGGATCGAGCATCCGACGCTCACGTTTGGTCCCGTGAGCGTTTTGCCCGAGCTGCAACACCAGGGAATCGGAACGATCTTGATCAATCATGCGATCAAATCCGCCGCCGCGACGGGGCACAAGGCGATTGTGATTTTCGGATATCCGGAGTATTATTCCCGCTTCGGATTTCGTCTTGCCAAGGATTTTCAGATCAGCACGTCGGAAGGAAAATATCATGCCGCCCATCAAGCACTGGAACTGACACCAGGTTCGCTCGACGGCATTTCAGGCCGGTATTTTGAGAGCGCTCATTTCAATACCGATCCCGACGAGCTGGAAATCTTCGACCGCAGCTTTCCGACCAAAGAGAAAGCCGAGGCCGAGAGCCAAAAGAAATTCGCCGAAATGCTTGACGCTTTTTTGCCATGAGACTCTGGTCGCTCCCACGAAGTATTTCGACACGAAGGCTTGCTCGCCGTCCGGCGGGACGATCGACGACACCGTGGAACTTCACTGGAAAATCCGTCGGACAAAATTGTACAGTCCGTTTTTCCAAACGCCGAAATCGTGACCGCCCTCGGTGACGTAATAGATCGGTTCGACGCCGTTCGCATGCAACGTTTTTTCGTATTCCTTCGGCCAGTGACCGACCACGTCGTCGGTACTCCCTTTGACGATCAGGATCAAGGTGTTCTTTCGGTACTTCTCCGGCAGGGTCAGCGTCTCTTTCGTGAAAAGACCTTTTTCCACCGGATAAGGCAAGACGCCGACGGCTGGTGTCAAAGCTCCGATGTACGCGAAGTCGTCGGTCAATTGAATGCCGACATGCAAAGCCGAGCGTCCGCCCATGGAAAGACCCGCGACGGCCCTGTTGTCCCTCCCCGGCAGGACCGGATAATTCTTTTCGATGTAAGGCATCAGGTTATCTCGCAGATCGTCGAGAAAAGCGTCGAATTCACGAAAATGCTCCACGGAAAAGAATTCCGGTTCCTTCGTGACGCTTTTATGTCTCACGCGGATGTTCGGAACAACGACGATCATTTCCTTAGCTTTTCCGGAGGCCGTGAGATTGCCGATCACTTCAACCGGATTTCCGCCCAACCATTCGTACTCGTTCCCTCCGAGCCCGTGCAGGAGGTAAAGAACGGGATATTTTTTGTCCTTGTCGTAGTTCGGCGGGAGCAGGATCGTAACGTTGCGCTCGTTTTCAGACGTTTTGGAATAGTAGCGGACATGCTTGATTTCGCCGTAAGGAACGTCCGGTTTTTTAGCGTCGAATCCGGCGGGCGCCTCGTAATCCTTGTCGATGAAGGATTTATCCTTTGAAACGTACTCTTGGAGAACCTCTTGAGGCACGTCGCTGCTTTGCTTTTCCAGTCGTTGGTCGGCGGGCTTGTCGCTCTCCGTTCGTTTGGGCGTCTGTTGCGCTTGTGAGACGGAAACGAGGCATGCGCAAACGAGCCATGCGAATCCTTGACGACAGAATGATTTTTTGAACGTGTTTTTCATTGTTTCTCCCAATCTTCCATATCTCACTCGGATATTTTCGGCATTTTACTTTCTGGTGAAAGCCTCAGTGCAAAATCGTTGCCTTGCCCAACTTTCTACCGGCATATACACGACAAAAAGCCGCACAAAACTCCAATGGAAATCACATCGCGGATTCCACGAAAGTTTTGCCCGGCTTTGGTAACAGGTACGGAGCGAAAAGTCTACCGTCTCGCGGTCTGTTTCCCTTTTTCGTCCGATTTGGATTTTGTCGCGGCCTTAGCGGCTTTTCCCTTGACGGGCGTTGCAGCGGCGGCGTCTCCTTCTTCGCCTTTCGTCTTCTTTTTCTTTTTCAGGACGACTTTGTAGACACGGACTTTCGGCAATCCGAACGGTCCGTCGGCTTCCGTCCAACGATCCTGATCCTGTAGCCGGGAAATACGCTCCGCCCGGGTGAGAACGTTTCGGGATCGGGAAATCCCTTTACGGATTTTCAAACTTTTATCAATGGTCATGTTAAACTTGATCCCCCAAGGGGCCTATCGGAAAGAAAACCAGTCTCTACCTTCGATGAATACGAAACCAATCGGGGCATTTTATCCGCGATTCCCCAAAAGGCAAGGGGCGGGCGTACTAAAACATCGGCGTCGGGGGGCGATATTGCTCGAAATCGAGGACGCGGAACCACTCGACGGTCTTCGCCAGCCCTTGCTCCAGCCGGACGATCGGCTCCCAGTTGAGCGTTTTTTTTGCCAGCGAAATGTCCGGACAGCGTCTTCGCGGATCGTCGACCGGGAGCGGTTTGTATTCGATTGACGAGCGGATTCCGGTCTGCTCCTCGACGATCCTTTGGATCATCTCGGCAAGCTGGAGAATCGTTCGTTCGAGCGGATTGCCGAGATTGACCGGGCCGACAAAGCCGGACTCGTTCTCCATCATACGGATCAACCCGTCGACCAAATCGTCTCGGTAACAGAACGATCGGGTTTGCGAACCGTCGCCGAAAATCGTGATCGGCTCTCCCGTAAGAGCCTGTCGGATGAAGTTGGAAATCACCCGGCCGTCGCAAGGGTGCATTTTCGGGCCGTATGTGTT
>JAVBTU010000223.1:0-8916 GCA_031556015.1 Thermoguttaceae bacterium | reverse complement strand
ACGGGTCGCGGCCATTTCCGAATCGGGAAGCCCTCCGCGAACCGTGATGGTCGAGTTCGGTTTCGCCGTCGTGGGAGCGTCCAAACGGACCGTAAGCGGCGTCGGCAACCGGAGCAGCGGATCGCCGAACAGTTGGAAAAGATGCACGTGATCTCTACGCTGCTCTTCCAAACGGTTACCGGTCGGGTCGAGCATTCCGGCGAGCGAATCGACCATTTCGCGAACCGAACGTTCCCGCCCGGTCTTGAGTGTTTTCGAGTTCTCGGTCGGCCGAAACACGGACCGTCGCTTGGCCGTAAGAATCACGTCCCCGAGCAACTTCGGCTCGTCGCTTGGTTTCGGTCGAAACGTTTCTTCGATCAACTCGATTCCGAGCGTACTCATTCCGTACGGCATGGTCGTTCGAGACGCGGCGAATACGGCAACCGGCCCGTTTTCCCGGCGATGCAATTCTTCGGCGACGCAATCCTCGACGGCGTCCAGAGCCCCGGTATAGCACGACAAGAAGACCGCGATCGGAAGTCCACGACTGCACGAAACATATTGGGCGTCGCCGTCGTCGAAAATCGGAAAGACCTGCTCCGGTTGATTCGGCGTGCACACGGAATCGAGCGTGCGGTGCGTTCCGTGCCCCATGTAAACCCAAAAGAGCGGCCCTTCGTTCAGTCGGGCGATCGTTTCATTGCGAAACCGGTTCGGGGCGGGGCAATATGGGCTCTTCACGTCCGATTGCGTCAACGTAATATCGTATTCCGGCGGACTCGTTCGGGACAAAATGTACCGCGCCGCCGACTCGATGGACCCGTCGAGTAAGGGCGAAAACCCGCCGACACCGGCGACGAAGTTGATTCGCCGCAACCACGGGCCGGGGTTTTTGTCGCTTTCATAACGGATCGTCTTGCGAATCATCGCATCCAGCTCGGAGGCCGACTGCACGGAGAAGCGGCCGACCGCGATTTCGGGAAGCCCGTCGTCGTCCAGGTCGCCGTACACGGAATCGGAGGCGATGTGCTGTTCTTCGCCGAACTGACCGATCACTCTCGGCTGAACCAACGGGGACGGAATCGTTTCGATTTTCGGGTTCCGCGAATAAGTGTCCCCGACGAGCAACACCGCCCGGAGCGGATTTTCCGATGCCTGTTCACGAATCGCGTGGAGTATTTCCTCTTCGCCGGTCCCGGGATCCGTCTCCAGCAGATGAATCGTGTATCCCTGCCCGGACCGGTATTGAATCCACGGGTCCAAGGCGGTCCGAAACATCGGCGGGTGAACGACGACGATATGTCCCGACTCCGCAAAAAGCGGCCCCGCGACAAACAGAAAAACAAAAACCCGAATCCATGGCATTGAAATCTCCCTAAAAATCGCCGGATTATAAGAAAAACCGTAAACCGGGAAAAGAGCGAAATTCGATCTTCTCCCTGGTTCGACGCGTATTGAAAAAATGATCGCAGCCCCCTATAATACCCCATAGGGGTATGGGGTATACTCCACACGGATTCAATCAACCCTTTGGGGAGACAATAGACATGACCACTCAAGAGAACACTTACACACCGTCCTGCTGTTCCGTAAGAAAACCGGGACCGGATATGCCGTCGGACTACGCTCCTTCTTGTTGCTCCTGCCGAAGCGCACAGACCAAACCGCCGGAAACCGCGTGGGAACGATTCCGGGATTTTTTCTCCTCGGTTCCGGTTCAACTGACGTTGACCTCGATTTCCGGGCTTGCTCTGCTTGCGAGTCTTTTCAAACTTTTCGCCGAAATACAGCCGTTTGATCCGGCGTGGATCGCGATCATCGTGTCCGGAACGCCGCTGATGTGGAGCGCCGTCCGAGAACTGAGCCGTCGGCATATCACCGCGGAGGTCCTCGTTTCCACGGCGATTCTCGCGACGATTTACACGCAAAACTACTTTGCCGGCGGGGAAGTCGCATTCATTATGATGCTCGGACATCTTCTGGAAAATTGGACGATCCGCCGCGCGCGAGCCGGAATCGAAAAGCTGATCCAGCTCACTCCACAAACGGCGCGCAGAATTTCCGAAGACCAATTGTCCGGCGGAGAATCCGTCATTCCGGCTTCCGAAGTTCTCGTCGGCGATGTTCTCCGTGTTTTGCCCGGCGAAGCGATCCCGGTCGACGGACGAATCCTCTCTGGAAATACTTCCATCGATCAACAGCTCCTGACCGGCGAGCCGCTTCCGGTCGACAAAACGGTCGGCGAAGACGTTTTCACCGGGACGATCAACCGGTTCGGAACCTTCACGATGCAAGCGACTCAAGTCGGCGAGGACAGCTCGCTGGCTCGAATGATCCGGCTCGTTCGGGAAGCGGAAATGAAGAAAGCGCCGATGGAGCGAATCACGGACCGTTGGGCCGCGATCCTGGTTCCGACCGCGATTCTCACGGCGATCATTGTCGGCTTGGCAACGCAAAATCTTATGCGGGCGGTTACGATTCTGGTCGTGTTCTGTCCCTGTTCGCTCGTTTTAGCGACTCCGACGGCGATTGTCGCGGCGATCGGTTGCGCGGCGAGATACGGGATCCTGATCCGAAGCGGCGAAGTACTCGAAATGCTCGGCAAGATCACGACGATTGCGTTCGACAAAACCGGAACGCTCACCTTGGGCAAGCCGGTCCTCGGAACCGTGCGTTCTTTGACGAACCGACGGACCGACGACGAACTGTTGACGCTCGCGGCTTCGGTCGAACAACATTCGGAACATCCCTTATCCCGCTGCATCGTCGCAGCGGCTGATGGGAAACAACTCACACTTTCCGATCGGGTCGAAGCGGAAATTTTGCCCGGTCGCGGGATTCAAGGGATTTTGAAGCCGTGTCCGAAATGCGATCCCGGTGCGCCGGTTACGAAAATCCTGATCGGCAACGAAAAGCTTCTCACGGAAAACGGAATCGAACTGACCGAAGCGACGAAATCGGCGGCCGCTGAAAATTTCCTACGCGGAGAAACCGTCGTCTGGGTCGCGGTCGATGCGGTGGTTTGCGGCTTTCTTTCGCTCACCGATTCGATACGTAATACCGCTTCGGAAACGGTCGGGCTTTTGAAAAAAGAAAAGATCGACCTGATCCTGTTAACCGGCGACCAGGAAAACGCGTCGAAAAACATCGCGGAGCAAGTCGGGCTCACGTCGGTTTACGCCGGGCTTTTGCCGGAAGACAAACAGCGACTCGTCGCCGACCAGCAAGCCGAAGGGAAAATTCTCGCGATGATCGGCGATGGTATCAACGACGCGCCGGCCTTGAAAACGGCGAACATCGGAATCGCGATGGGCAAGATCGGGAGCGATTTGGCGATTGAAGCGGCGGACATTACGCTGGTCGGGGACGACATTTCCCGGATCCCGTTTTTAGTACGTCTTTCGAAAAAAACGATCCGGACGATCCTGGGGAACATCACGCTGTCGATGAGCATCAATTTCGTCGCGGTGATTCTCGCGGCGACCGGCGTGATCAACCCGGTGATCGGCGCGCTGGTCCACAACGCCGGTTCGCTCCTGGTCGTGTTCAACGCGTCGTTGCTGCTTGGTGTCAAATGGGAGAAAGTGTAAACGGCTCCTTTTCAAACGGAACGTTTTTCAGAGACGGCAAGTTTTACGACAGCGCGAGGACTACGTCCGTTTTCAGCGATGAGCTTCCGCCCGTTTCAAATTTCATGCACGTAGATCATGCGACGGTTTTCGGTGCCGCTGCTCGGGTCGGAGAGGAGTACGATTCGATCCCCTTTTTTGAAATAACCGTCCGTTAGGCCTCGCCGGAGAACTTCGTCGAGAATCTGTCGTGGTGTCGTCGCGGCGAGTCGGGTCGGGAGTACGCCCCAGTACAAACACATCCGTCGCAGCGCGACCTCGTTCGTCGAACAGCCGATCGTCATCGCGCTGTGCCGCAACTTCGAGAGCCGCAGGACCGTGCGGCCGGATTTCGTGATCCCGAAAATCGCGGCCGCACCGCTGACCTCGGCCATGTGGACGGCGGTTTCGCTCGCCGCGTCCGGCAAAGTTGCGCGGCCTTGATTGCCGTTTCCGGAAGCCCGTGCGGCCCGGGCCATGCGGAGATATTGACGCCCCACTTCGTCACGAAGCCGTTCGTGAACGAGCTGTTCGGTTTCCAGGGCGATCCGGTGCATCATTGCGACGGCGAGGACCGGATGCTGTCCGACGGCCGTTTCCCCGGACAACATGCACGCGTCGGTTCCGTCGAGGATCGCGTTGGCGACGTCGGTCGCTTCCGCCCGGGTCGGCATCGTTTCGGTGTGCATGCTTTCGAGCATTTGCGTCGCGACGATGACCGGCTTATTCTTGTGGCGGCATGTACGAATGATATGCTTCTGGACGACCGCGATTTTCGCGATGTCCGTTTCGACGCCGAGATCGCCGCGGGCGACCATGATACCGTCGGCGGCGTCGACGATCGAATCGAGCGCGGCGACCGCTTCCGGCTTTTCGATTTTCGCGATGATTTGCGTCTGCGGTTCGTTCGGCTTCGTCGCTTCCCTGAGGACGGCTCGCAATTCCTCGATATCCCCGGCGGAGCGAACGAAGCTGAGCCCGAGAAAATCGACGCCCGCCCCGACGGCCCACTTGGCGTTTTCAATATCGATCGGCTGCAAGGTTTTAATGCTCAGCTTCGAGCCGGGCAGGTTGACACCTTGGCGACTGCGAACCGTTCCTCCCTGGACGACGTTGCACAGAATTGCGTCGTTCGATTTGGAGACGACTTCGCACACAACCGTTCCATCGGCGAGCATAATCCGGTCGCCCGGTTTGACGTCGTCGATGAGTGGATCGTAGGTCGTCGTGAAGCTGTTCGGTTCCGTCGTCGAAGCTCCGCGAATGAAACGAACCGGCGTCGCGGGATCGCAAACGTAACTCCCGCCCGGGATTTCCCCGAGCCGCATCTTCGGACCGGCGAGGTCGGCCAGGATCGCGACCGGAATGCCGAGTTCGCCGCTCACCTTGCGGAGTCGGTCGAGTCGCTGTTGGCTGACGTCCGCCTGACCGTGCGCCATGTTCAAGCGAAACACGTTGACTCCGGCGTGAATCAGGTCGGCGGTCAACTTTTCCGTATCGGACGCCGGTCCGACCGTTGCGACGATTTTCGTATGACTCGGTTGGTTTCCCGAAAACGGCAATGTGGCGGGAGGGTTCATGGAAAATTGGGGGCTGGGAAAAAGGATGCGAAAAACTCGGCTTTCGTACCCATTATACCCGAAAGCGGAAAATCTACCATCGATAAAGCACCCCGACGCCGGTCATTTCCGGGTCGACGACGGGAAAAAACGTCAATCCTCGCCCCAAATTCGGATTCTCGACCCTGTAGACCGAGCGGCACGACAAATAGGCCAGGTACCAACCGAGAATCACCTGGGAAAGGTAATGACAATCGTCATTGATGCGACTCCACCCCGTCAGAGTGGAGCCGAGATAAAGAGTTCCTTTGAGCCAAACGTCGTCCGTCATTTGCGCGGCGGTGATAAACGGAATCGCTCCCAAAAAAGCGTGACCGCTGATTCCATGCGAAGAGCTGAACGGTTTCCATTTCGAATCCCCCGCTTCCGGTCGGGCCGCGCCGAGCAGGGACTGGCCGATCAACAGCGTCGGAAAGCCGGCAAAACACGCGCGGCCCGTCCGGGAGACCCAGGTTCCGACCCGGTCGAATTGCGGTTGGGAATATCCGCCGTCGATTTTGATGTACCGATACGACAGTCCGAGCAGGAGGTAAGTAGGAAGAACGATTTGTCCTTCGCCGAACACTTTGCAGAAGGAGCTGAAGCGATCGGAATCACGGCCGCGAACATGATCCTGATACCAATCGCGGACATTTTGATCGGCGGGCGTATTGGCCAACACCGCCGCTCCCGCCAGTGCGACGCTGAAATTCATAGCCGTGTCCCATTGATGAAAGGAAATAAAGCTTTTTTTGTACAGCGACGCCTCCGCCCGAAAGGGGACCGACGTTTTCTCCCATACGGTTGTCGGTATTCCTCCCTCTGCCTCGTTGTAACATCGGCGGTAACGATTGGCGTAAGAATAACCTCGCGACGAATGGAAAGGTCGCCAGGTCGTCGTTCGGATCGCGGGTTCGCAACCTCGAAAGAGGATTCCGCTCGATGAGTTTTCTTGGAGCGGCTGTTCGTCGAGCGAGGCGTCCGTCGGGGTGTTTGTCCATGTGAACAGATCGGGTCGGGGATCGCGCCAAAACGGGGAGCGGAAGTTCGTCTCCCCCAAACCGGCAAGCTCGACGACGGGATAGTCCGGAGTTCCCCCAAGCGTTTCTTCGCGGACAAACCCGCTCGACCTTTGAGTGAAAGTGAAAAAAACGATCAAGAGGAGAGCGGCAACGCTGGAAACGCCGAGCATCGAATATACGAACACATACGCCCCGCCGCTCAGGAGAAAGACCGAGGCCCAAGCCGCGTCAATCGTCGGCGTACGATGAATGATCCAATCGCCGATGAACTCCAATGCGGCGATAATCGCGACGAGTCCGAAGAAAAATCGATATTCGCTTTGGATCGCGGTTTTCCACGAAAAAGGGACGCCCGGTCGCTCCCATCGAAAAGATTTCGGGAACAATACCGGCGTTCGCGCCGCCCAGGCGTCGTATTCTTTCCCGAACCGTCGCCGATGCGCCGTTTCCCGCTCCACGATGCTGCGTCGAAAGTACAGGAAAAAAAACAGACAATACGCCGCCAATAAAACCACGCTGTGAAAAAACAGTACCGGAGCCAACCAAAAGACGAAGTTCCCCAGGTCGAGAGGATTTCTCGTCAGCGAATACGTTCCTTTCGTGTTGAGAACTCCGTCTCCGCCGAGAACGTTTCCGTATCCCGCGGTCGATAGGCGTATGCCCAATCCTAGCAACCCCAGAGCGAAGCAGAAAATTTCCAAAAGCTCGTCATAAAATGGGCTATCCAGAGGAAATCGGTAGAATGCAAAAAACGGAAGGATGAGAATGCAGAGTAGAAGCGGAAAAGGACAGGCGCGGAAGCCGGCAGGAGCTTTCGCTCCGATCAATGAACCGCGGGAAAGTCGTTTCACTCCCGATTTCGCAAACATCGTTATAAAATTCACGATGTCCTCCTGTATTGGGATAAAGTTTTACGCTTGGAAGGTTAATTCGGAGACATGAGCCCGGCGCGCAGCAGGGCTGCGGAGTGTATCGATTATTCACGAGAGAAACAAGAGAAAAAAAGAAACGAAAACGAAATTTTCCGGAACACCTCAAGGAACCGCGTTCTTGAACGATCCGCAATCAGGGGAACGTCGACTCTAAAACTGTAAGTTGACAGATTTTGTAATGTATGAGAGTGTTTTCGTTAAAAAAAATGTACGTCAAAGCCGCTTTTGAATAATGGTTTTTATCAAACGGCGTTGTGTGTCACGGGCAAGGGCACGGCGGCAAGAGATCTGCAAAGTCCATATTTTTCGCGCGGAGACACAAAGGCGCGGAGGTTCTTGACCAAAACTTCCCCAAAATAAATCCTCCATTTTGTTTGTATTGCCTATCAATGCCGTTTTTTATGGAGTGTGGGCGCCTCGCCCGCACTTGAATATCCCGGTCTTTCGCCTCCCTCGCGAAGCGGAAGTAAGCCCGGCAAACGGCCCCCGACTTCCCACTGGCGGGCGAGACGCCCGCACGCCAAGGGAAAAATCACTTAACGGCGTTGATTGCCTCTCCTGCTTTCAAACTCCGCGTCTTTGCGCCTCCGCGCGCTTTTTACATGACTTTGCAGTTCTCTTGGGCACGGCGGAAAACTCTGTTGACAAACGCTCCGCTTGGGAGAATAATGCCTTGTGCGCCGTGGAGGCTGATTCTCGGCGCTCTGTCCCGCATTTCTTCCTCCTTTTCGCAGTCGAACATGCCAAAAAAAATCATTCTCGACATCGACCCGGGGTTCGTCGATGCAATGGTTCTGTGTCTTGCGCTGTTCGATCCCGATGTCGAAGTACTCGCCGTCACTTCGGTCGGTGGTAATGTCGCGCCGCATCTGGCCGCCAGAAATGTCCAGGCGCTGCTCGAATTTCTCGATCCGCCCCGGCTGCCCCGTTTCGGAATCGGGACGGAGCCGGATAATGGGCTCCCCGTCGACGCACGACACGTTCATGGAATCGACGGACTGTGCGGAACGGCTCTTCCGGTTGCCGAGCTTCGTTCGCAACATCCGGCGGAAAAGGTCATCTGCGACACGGTTCGAGCGTATCCGGAGCAGGTTTCCCTCGTTTGCCTCGGTCCGCTGACAAACATCGCCCGTGCTTTTCAGCGGGACGTCGAACTGCCGAAGCTTATCGAACGGGTGTACATCCAGGGCGGAACGATTGACGGGCCGGGCAACATCACTCCGGCGGCGGAATTCAACATGTTTTGCGATCCGAAGGCGGCCAAGCTGGTTTTTCAGGCCCCTTGCCATAAAACGCTTGTTCCGCTCGATTTGACGAACCAGATTTTCTTCCACCTCGGAATGATGGACCAGCTCCCTCCGGAAGGGACGCGGCTCGGCTCGTTTTTACGTTGCATTCTCCTGCCGGGATTCCGGGCCTATCGCCAGTGTTACGGCTTGGAAGGGGTACACATTCACGACCTTCTCGCATACGTGTGCGTCGCCAAACCGGCTTGGTATTCCGTCAAGGAAATGGCGTGCGACATCGAAACGGAAGGAACGATCTGCCGCGGCGCGACCGTTTTCGACCGACGCCGCTTTCCCGACTGGAAGAACAATATCGAGGTCATCACGAAGCTCGACCAGGAGGCCGCGATCGATTACATCTTCTACGGCCTGAACCACGCCTCGGAATTGGTCGATTAGATGACGCCTTATCGCTCCCGGAGCAGACGGGTCGGCTCGGTCCTCCCGGCAACGACGGCGGGACCGAGCGCGGCTAGCAAGCAGAAAAC
>JAVBTU010000175.1:0-7068 GCA_031556015.1 Thermoguttaceae bacterium | reverse complement strand
ACTTCTCGATTTGAAAATAGTTCCCGACGGAACGTACAAAAACGAAAGTCTGGGCTACGAAGCTCCGATCCATGTCGAAGTCGTGGTTCAATCGGGTAAAATCACCGACGTTCGCGTCACGGAACACCGCGAGAAACAGTTTTTTTCCTCAATCACCGACACTTGCCGCCAGATCAAGGAAAAGCAGGGTGTCAAAGGAGTTGACGCCACAAG
Source organism: Thermoguttaceae bacterium (assembly GCA_031556015.1). GTDB lineage: Bacteria > Planctomycetota > Planctomycetia > Pirellulales > Thermoguttaceae > JAVBSX01. Next base: position 6,855 of record JAVBTU010000175.1, on the reverse strand, counting down.
TGGAGCGACGATGACCTCCGAAGCCATCATCAACGCAACCGCCAAAGAACTCGCTGAAGCCATGAAGTGATATGTTTCGCCGTATACTGCAACTATTATTTTTGATCCTTTTCGCTTGCCTTTTTTTCTACGTTTGTTGCCCCTATCCGACGGAGCCGACGCAGGAGTCGAAAGATTTTCCATCGCATTACGCGGACGGCTTAACAAAAAAAGAACGTTTTATGCCCGTTGAAGCGTTTCTGATGATGGACCCGTCGGTTGCGCTGACCGCTTCGATCGCCGAGAGGCGATGGAATCCCAGCGCGGTTGGTGCCATTCTTGCTGTCGCGATTTGCCTGCTCATTCCAAGAGTTTTTTGCGGTTACGCTTGCCCCCTCGGTACAGTTCTCGACATTTCCGACAAGATACGTAGCAGCACTTTTCAGGCGGTTTTCAATCGCAGGAAAACGCGGCATCCAACCGGCGGTTTGCATAAAATTCAATGGCGTTACGTCAAATATGTTTTACTCGGCGTGGTGACGCTCTCGGCAGTTTTCGGCGTTTCACTTGCCGGGTACATCGCACCGATCCCGATTTTGACGCGAGCGTTCGTTTTTCTTTTGGCCCCGGTACAGACGGCATATTATCGAGGATTGTATCAGGTTCCGGCACCGAACGTCGGTGTGTACGTTTCCTTGGGGATTTTCGTCGTCATCCTTCTTCTCGGAGCCGTGCATCACCGATTCTGGTGCCGCAACCTTTGTCCCAGCGGTGCGATCTTTTCGCTCGTCGGGTATATTCGAATATTCGGCAAGAAAGTCGACACGCAGAAATGTAACGGCTGTTCCCGTTGCGTTTCCTCATGCAATTTCGGAGCGATTTCCCCGCAAGCGATAACGACCTCTCCAATCGAGTGTGCTTCCTGCTTGCAGTGTCAAGCCGATTGTCCCAAGGGTGCCGTTTCATTTGGCAGAAACGATCGGTTATCAAAACGTTCCGAAGATTATGACTCGAAAATGAAACCATCCCAACCCGAAGGCAGACGCCGTTTTTTTCAGGTGACTCTGTTCGGCGCGGCGGGATTGCTCGGCGTCATTCCGATCCTATGGTCGAGAATTGTCGCGGCAAAACCCGGTGATAACCTCATCCGACCGCCCGGAAGTGTCCCGGAAGAAATTTTTCTCAAACGATGCGTTCGTTGCGGTGAATGTTTGCGAGCCTGCCCGAATGACGCCTTGCAGCCGTGCGGCTTGGAGTTCGGTGAAAATAACCTATGGACGCCACGACTCGTTGCGGATTGGTCCGGATGTGAACCGAGTTGCAACAATTGCGGACGGGTTTGTCCGACCGAAGCGATCCGTGCGATACCGTTGGAGGAAAAGCGGGCTTGCCGAATCGGTCTTGCCGTCGTAAACCTGAAAACGTGCCTACCGTATGCCGGTCGGGAAGAATGTCAAATTTGTGTCGACGAATGTCATAAGGCCGGGTATGACGCCATTGAATTCATGCGGGTCGGAACGAAGATCGATGAAAACGGCGAACCGCTCGAAGGAAGCGGATATCTCGCCCCGGTTGTTCTTGCGGACAAGTGCATCGGCTGCGGATTGTGTCAAACCCGTTGTCGTGCGATCAACGCCGTCCAAAAGGGGTACTTGTCCGAAAGCGCAATCCAAGTGATCGCGGGAGACTCCAACGAAGACCGGCTTCTTACCGGTTCTTACCGAGAACTGAGGGATAAAAAAGAAAAACCCGACGACACTTCACTTCCTGAAACGAAGGAAGACGATTATTTGCCCGATTTTCTAAAATAACTTATTGGAGAAAAAAATGAGATTTCTACTGTCGGTATGCTGTTTCTTCAGTGTTGCCGTACTCAATGCCGCCGAGCCGGACTGGCTGAATGACGGTCGGTTTCACTGGAAATCTTCCGGTCCGCTCGTGGCACCGGAAAATCGTCCGGACGATCCCTGTTTTTCGGTCAAAGACCCGACCATCGTGTTTTATGAAGGACGGTATCATATTTTCGCGACGATTCGAAGCGAGAAGCGGACGCATCAAATCGAGTATTTGACGTTTACCGATTGGAAAGACGCCGAAAAGTCAAAGCGGCACGTTTTGAAAATGCACCCCGGATTTTTTTGTGCACCGCAGGTGTTCTATTTCACTCCGCACAAAAAATGGTATTTGATCTGCCAGGCGTCCGACCCGTCCTGGAAGGAGAAGTGGGGGGCGGAATATGGTGCCGCCTTTTCGACGACGAAGGACATCACGAAACCGGATTCCTGGTCGCCGCTTGAGCCGCTCGGAGCGCGGCGTGTGGGTGACAACGCTGGGCTGGATTTTTGGGTCATCTGCGATTCGAGCAAAGCGTATCTGTTTTTCACGACGCTGAATGGAAAAATGTGGCGTGAGAAAACAACCCTTGATCAGTTCCCGCGCGGCTGGTCGGAGCCCAAGCTCGCATTGGAAGCGGATATTTTCGAGGCGAGCCATACGTATAAAATCAAAGGCCGGGAAAAGTATTTGACTCTCGTGGAAGCTCAAAACGGACCGGCATGGCGTTACTACAAAGCCTATCTGGCGGACCGGTTGGACGGACCGTGGACGCCGCTGGCCGACTCGAAAGAAAAAAATTTCGCGGGTAAAAACAACGTTTCGTTTCCAAACGACAAGCAATGGGCCGATTCGATCAGTCATGTCGAACTGATCCGAAGCGGTTTCGATGAAAAGCTCGAAATCGACCCGAACCATTTGCAGTTGATCTACCAAGGTGTTCTCGATAAGGACACAGGCGGTATACCTTACGGCCAAATTCCGTGGCGACTCGGCATTCTGAAAATGTGATTATGCACAGTTGCAAATAACAAAAAAACCGAAGAACATTGATATTTATCGAGGATAATCATGAAAAAAACACTTCAATCTTTTGTATTGCCGCTGCTTTTCATTTCCGTTGGCGTCAACCTTTTTGCATGGGATAGCGAAGGGATGCGTGAAAATTCCGTATCTCTGAACGGTTCCTGGGAATACGTCATAGGCGACGGCACGGAAAACTATGAAGCGTCATCCGATCAAGATCCCGTCGAGTGGAAACAGACCGAGTTGCCACAAACGGGTTTGCCGTTCAAAGACGCCAACCACGATACGAAAATCATCTGGGTGCGCAGGACCTTTCAATTGAAGCCGGAACAAGCCGGCTCCCTTGCCGTATTGCGTTGGAATCGCATTGCCAACGGTGCCGAAGCGTTTGTCAATGGAAAAAAAGTCGGCGAAAACGAACCGACAGGACCATATCAGGTGCTTGTCGAACCCGGCGTGTTGCAGCCGGGCGAAAACCGGATCGTTCTTAAAATACGCGGTGCCGCCGGTGTGCGACGAAGTAAAAGCGGTAATCCAATGTTCCCTTGCGGATTCGGTGTCGGTCTGCCGGGAGTGACCGACGACATTTGGATCGACTTTGCGAAAGACGCCTACATGAAATGGGTACTCGCCATCCCCGATTTGAAAAACGAATCGGTGAAGATTCGTGTGACACCTGTCGGATTCAAAAATTTGGATAATATTCAGATCGTTGCTGACGTAAGACTATGTGACGGCAATCTAATCAAGTCAACAAAGGCAATGACGGGAAACGCCAAAGCCCATCTGATCCCCGATAAAGACCCGTTTGGCGGCGAGCATTTTTTCGTTGAAGTCCCGATTCACCAGCTTGAAATTTGGGATACCGAGCGACAACCACTTTACTCGGTGACTGTAACGTTGATCGACGGCGAAAACGTTCTCGACCGAGTGACATTCCGTTTCGGGATGCGTGAAATCGGCGTCAAGGACGGCAATTACAAGCTCAACGGCAAAAACCTTTGGCTTCGCGGATCGAATCTTGTTTTCGAATGGAACTGGGGCGACACCATCACAGGCAAGGAAATCGAGTATCTCGTGACCGAAGCCCGCGAAATGAGCATGAACTCGTTCCGGACGCATACGCAGCCGCCGAATCGCAAATGCAGCGATGTTTGTGACGAACACGGCACCATGCTCCTTGCCGAGTTTCCTGTGCTGTATAATTACCAGGATTACAAGTTCACGCCTGAGGAATACGAAATCTGGCACCGCAATGTTCTTACCGATTCGGCGGGGTGGATGGCCCGTTTGTGGAATCATCCTTCCGTGATCATGTGGGTTTTGTCCAACGAATCGCATCTTGACAACGAATGGGAAGAAACGGTCTTTCAGGATTTCGTGAATCGGCTTGATCCGACACGTCCGACCATGCGGACCGGTACGACGGGAACAAAAGAAAACCTCGATGTCCACATGTGCGGCAACATTACCGACACCATTGAGGGAGAGTTCCAGGCGAACATGCAGTATTGGGTCAAAGATGTTGGGAATCTGACACCTAAAAATCCGGAGTACGCGGAACGGTTTCAAAGCATTTATAAAACGGATGTGGGAACCCGAACGCTTACCAATTCGGAGTACATGAACTATTTCGGGCACCCGAACACGCAATGGGCCGGAATTGACAACCCGCTTGCGAACGATATCGCCGTCGCCCAAATCGGGGCCGAACATACCGAGGCAATGCGGAGAGTACGGATTGACGCCATTTTGCCGTACATGTACGCCGGTTGGACACGCACCCGGCTGGAAGCACGCGTTCGGCAACAAGGAACGGGTAGCGCCGTCTGGAAATCGCAGTACGCTTCTCCGTTGTCGGCGGCTTGGCACAGTTCGCTTTCTCCCGTATTGGCAAGTCTCGATCTGTTCGATCCGGATTATTTGACCGGACAAGAGGTTTCGACGGACATGTATTTGATTAACGATTCCTGGCATGACGCCCAAGTCCATGTCGACCTTCTTCTCACGAAAGAAAATCCCGAATGGATTCCCGAAGCGGCGTGCTTCGATCATCCGGTCGCCCGATGGAGTTACGATTTTAAGATCAACGCGGATTTGGTCGATAAAACGCCGGTTCAATGGCAACTGCCGAAAGAAGAAGGAAATTACTGGTTGACGGCTCGATTGACCGGCATCGAAGGACGCCCGGTTTTGAGCCAGCGATTCGTTCGTGCCGTAGATTCTCCCAAGCCATCCGAACAATTGCAGGGCAAAACTTTCATAATCCTCGGGCCGGATGAAAACTCGAGCGAATATTTCAAATCAATGCGACTTAAAACCGTTGCAATAAACGATGTTGATAAACTTGATCCGATAACGCACATTGTCGTGGTTTGGAACCCGGAAAAGTTGACGTCGCACGAAAAAGCCGACTCCAAGCGTTTGTGCGTTTTCGCTGAAAACGGCGGGAGAGTGATCGTGCTTGCGACACCATCCTGGAACTGGCCGGAGTTGTGCGATGTCAAAATCGAGGGAAACCAAAGGTTCAGCCGCGTTTTCGTGCATCCGGACTTCTCGGAAAAAGTCGCTGGAATCGATCCGAATTGGCTGATTCGTTGGAACAGTCTTCCCGGAACGGTCGCCTACGGTAAATTGGAAGGAAAAGCGATGGAGCAAGCGAAAATTTTTCTCTGGGCGAAAGAACCGACAACGGCTGTTATGGCATCAATACCTGTCACATCCGGAAATGGTTTCATCTTGTTCTCGCAACTTGCTTTGCAGGATCGCGTAATCCGAAATTCCGACATTTACGATCCTGTAGCTGCGCGAGTTTTGCTTTGTTTGCTTGAGGAAAAATTATGGTGATTATGCTAGTCGAGTCAGAAAAAGCCTGTCAATGCGGGTTGTGGGCGTAAAAATCCGGACGACGGGTACGTCAGTCGACACAAAAAATCGAAAAAACGTCGCCAATCGGCAAGCGCAGGGAAAAAAATCCCTCGGGCCACAAGTCGTAACAGCTTTCTCATGTTAAAGCCCGCCGCAGCACCGATCAAATTCAAGGCGTCACCCGTTCGACCCTTCAAAAAGCAACGATCCAAGCGGTGATCACTTTTCAAATGACCAATGATCGGCTCGATCGCACTGCGACGCCGTTTCCGTCTCTTCCCGCTTGGCGTCAAGCCGCTGTTGCCGCTCCCCGCCAACCGAATCACGGCGTCACCCTGATAATCATGCCCGCGATACCCCCGGTCGACGTTCGCCTCCGACACCACGACGTTCGTCAACTTTTCCGCTCCCGAAAGTGATGCCGAAAGCGTATGGCCGTCGTAAGGATTGTCCGGCAAGTCTTCCACGTTCACGATCCAATTTCGATGATTCGTCGACACCACAGCCGCCTTGTTTCCGAATTCGTATCGAATTCTCTCCTTCCCCTTGCCGATGCACTGCACCCCAAGTTCATGGAGGGAATAAACTTTCCTCGGCGTCTTTTTTTCCTGTAACACCAGTTTTTTCGCCGTCTCAATCAACGACGCAAAATTCACCGAAAACACCGTGTTTCCCCGCTTCCGCTCAATGTCTCGCAGCACTCGACCGAGCCGGTTTTTCAGATCCGTGACGCTGCGTTTCAATCGTCCGAATTGCCTTGCGGCGGCATAGCCTGACGCCTTTTGAGCCGTCGTCTTGGCCGTCCTCGCATACGACTGACGCAGTGTGATGCCGTGGTGTCGTGTGAATTTCGCGAGCTTGAGGATCGCCCGGGAAAGAAGTTTCGAATCCGTCGGAAACGTGATGTTCTTCTCTTGTACGGTGGTGTCAACATTGACGCGGGACAGGTCCCGGTCGCTCACGAATTTTTTCGCCTTGGCGATGCGAATCGTTTCCTCAAGGACGAGTTTGAGATTCTCGGCACCGATACGAAGACGCCACTTTCCCGGCGAAGTGTCGTGAAATGATGGTGTCGTCTGAAAGTATTCACAACCGCAGAAATACTGCCAATCTACGCCGTTAAGTGTTTTTCCGGAAGAAAAAAAATCG
>JAVBTU010000476.1:0-3150 GCA_031556015.1 Thermoguttaceae bacterium | reverse complement strand
ATGTCGCAGCGAAAAAAATTGCTCGCTCACCTCGAAGGGAGCGTTCCGGACATCAAGGAAATTCGGCCCGACTGCCCGGCTGAGCTTGCGGACATCCTGAACAAAATGGTCGCCAAGGAGCCGGAAGACCGGTTTCAAACGCCGAATGAACTTTTTCACGCAATCGCCCCGCTTGCGAACTTTAACGATCTGAAGTCGGTGATCGCGTCGGTTCCGATTACGTTCGAAGCGGGAACGGAATCGACTCCCGCCTTCCGAACCAGCAACGAAGACACGCTTCACGGCGACGGCTGGACCGGATCACGGTCGCGGCGAACTTCTACCGGAAATCGGGGAGCGTATTCCCATTCCGTCGAGTCTCTGGCGAAGACGGAGCAGTTTCGGCGTTCGACAAAATCTTCCTTCTGGGCCGGGTACAAACCTGCCCTGCTGATTTTGTTGTGTACGCTGCTCGGTTTTTTCGTCTTTCGCGGTCTGAACGATCCGAATAGCGATGCGATTTCCATCGATCCGGTCGCGGACAATTCTCCGAGTCCAGGAACCGGTTCTTCCGACGGTGTACAACCGGGAGATTCCGCTTCTTCCTCGAAACCTCCCGATTCTACGGCGCCGCAACAGCCGGCAGGCGGTCCGAATAAGCAGGATTTTGACGACGTCGTGTGCGATCTGGTCGAGCTTCCCGGCTTGGGCGGACAGTGGTGGTTCGTCGAAATGCCGTGGTTTCTGCCGTGCGTTCGCGAAGCGATTCCCGTCGAATTGCAGCCGGGCCGCAACGAACAGGTCGATCTCGGACGGCAGATGCTGAAGAAACTCCAGGAAAGCCCCTGGACCTCCTCGATTTCGCTCCCTTATTTGGATCCGAATATCACCAAGGCGCAGGACTATCTCCGCGTTTTGGTCGATTATGTTTCGAAAAAAGTCCCCCCGCACCAAAAGGCGTTGAGCGAGGGGCTTTATCAATCGTTCGACAAGCGTGTGGAAAAGGACGAGATGGTCAATCTCATCCGGCGGCTGCTCGCCGATTACGAAACGGCGATTTCACTGCTTCCCGAAGCCGAACATTCGGCGAGCGATTACCATGCGATCGCGCTGATGCGGCATCGGATCGCGCAGCAATCGAGCGACCCGGCCCTGGCTCAGAAAGCAAAGGATTCGTACAAAATCGCCCTCCAAAAATACACGCAACAAGCCGTCGATAAGGCCGATTCCGTCGAAGGACAAACCGCCCGACAGCTCCAGATGGTTTGCCTTTCGGATTTCGCGCGGCTGTCGTATTGGGCCGACAACGATTTCCCCGCGTTTGAAAAAGAAGCCGCAACGATTCTCGGGATGAAGGATGTCAAGAAATCGGATCTGTTCACAATCGAATTTCTCACGACCTACGGCGATTACTGTACATCGGCGGGAAAAAACAACGATGCGCTGTTCGAAAAGGCGAACGACATCCTGGTCAAATCGGAAATCTCCGAGTCGGATCACCCGCTTCGCGCGTACATTTACGAGCGACTCGCGTGGAGTTTGATCGACCAGTGCAAATTCAAGGAAGCGGAAGAACAATTCACCAATGCTCTGCGGTTCCGGCAAAACAATCTGGATCGCAGTCACAATCCGTTCGCGGCGATTTATGTCTATCACGACCAGCACGGTTTGGCGATCTGCAAACGATATCTCGGCGATACCGGGGGAGCGAAAGTTCTGTTCGAGGAAGTCGTGCAAAAAGTGGAAGAGGCTTTGAAACAAACCGACTTCAAGGAGCCTGCGCAGCAACGGTATTTCAGTAACTTGAGCGAACGGCTCAGCAATACGCTCGAACGGTACGGCGACTGCACGCTTTACGGCGGCGCCGCGTCGTTCGGAACGCGCTATTCCAAACTCTCGCCGTCCGACATGAAACAGGCCGCTCAGCTTTACGACCGTTCCCGAATCGCAGCGGTCAACAAAGCCGTCTGGTACGTGATGAGCTGCAAGTTGGCGATCATTAAATCGATGAGCGGTTTGCCCGAAGAGGCGAAAGCGGTTCTGGACGAATTGGACGCCGAATCGAAAATCGCGTTTGGCGCCGATCAACAGCGCGCGACGATGATGCGACAGGTTGCCGAGATCGTCTACCAATTGAAACTCAGCGAAAAGGAGAAAAAAACGGAAAAAGTCGTCGAAGGACTCGCGTCGTTGCGACGATTCCTGTCGAATTTCGATTCCGAATCGACCGCCGATTTGCGGTATCGACGGGAACCGTTGGAAATCCAATTGTTCTGTTCGGAGCTTTTGATTGCTTCGAAATTGGAGTCCGGCAACATTGCCGCGGCGCGGGAAGATATTTCCAGCTTGGAGCCGCTCCTTTTACCGTTCGCGCCGCTGGAAAGCACGCGACCGTTTTTCTACAGGTATTACGATTTGGCGATCCAGTGCTTTGCCAAATCGGAACAGGACGAAGCGGACCCCACCTCGGAGGAGCGGGCGATTCTCAGTCAGCGCAAATTCATCGCCCAATCGCGCTTTTGGCAGCCGAAAAAGCCGGTCGTTCCTCCGGAAGGGGAACCCGAAAAGGTCGTCGAGGATCCCGGCACGTTTTTCTTCTATTTTTCCTCGCAAGGTGGGCTCGCGATTTTCACGCCGGGCGACAAAACGAAACCGACGGAACGGTTCCCGATTTCATACACGAGGCAGGAGGTCAAAGACGCCGCCAGCTCCGGGAAAGTCCTGGAATTGCCGCCGACATTGGCGCTGCGCATCAACGACGAACGATTCGCCGGACGAAAACCGGTCATTTCCTTCGAAGACATTCCCTGCTGGAACCGTAAAAGCGACGCCCTGCAAAAAGACGATTGGCCGTTCGACGTGCCGATCGAATAAATCCTCGAAAATTACGATATACTGTAACCCGTCATAAAATGGTTTTTCTCTCTTAACCGGTACTCCGCGTGTTCGAGGGCATGAACGGTTTAAACCAGTGCAAAAACGACCGGTTCTTGGCGGTGTAAAGTATATTGCCGAAATTCACTGTCGATATACATTGACAGGCGATGTATTTCTCTCTATGATTTACTCCATCCTTCGCATCACACTACCCCCCCCCCAAACCCCCGAAGTGGCCAGGGGAATACTCGAAACATTCGACAGTGTGGCGGGGGGTTGTGGGGGTCGGGTCGG
>JAVBTU010000447.1:0-3008 GCA_031556015.1 Thermoguttaceae bacterium | reverse complement strand
AGCGTCCGCAGTTCGCTGCGCCGTGAGATCACGCCGGAATTTCCCGACGGCGGTCCGACGATAATCGTTCCGTCCGCCGTGAGAAATTCACCGCCGACGGTGAGAAAATTCGTCCGGTCGTCGCTTTCCTGGTAAAGCGCTTTGGCAACGGTGATATTTTCGACGATCCAGGTGCGACCGAGCAGACGTCGGGCTAAATGCGAATATTGCGTATCGGTTTGTACGAAATGATCCGCGCGACCGAGAACGCCGGGCCGCTGCGTAAAATCTTCGCCGAACGCTCCGGTCAGTTCGTGCGGATTCGGATCGAGCCAAATAAAACCGACCCGACCCGGAAATTGACGGGAGTTCCGTTCGATGTAGCGGAACAATTCCTTTTCCGGCGAAACGACGACATGTTGCGCCGAAAGACCCAACGCAAGTTCGATCAGTGGAGCCGATTCGACGTCGACCCGGAACAAATCGGCGACCAGTCCATGCACGAATCGAAACGGACTTTCCGGGTTCCGGGAATTGCGCATCACTTCCCGAACGCCGGGACTGAGTCCTTCGTGTTTGCTGAGAAGTTCTTCGAGTACCGCGATCCGGCCGCTCATGTCGCTGTGGCGGCGTTTGTGTTCTTGCAGCTCCTGATCGAGCCGGACAATTTGTTCGGCCCGCTGGTTCTTTTGCCGTTTCGCGGCTTCGACCGATTCCTTATGCGTTTGAACCGAGTCGACCAGGTCGTTGCACTGTTGTTTTAATTCGGCAAGCGTCCTGGTCAATTCTTCGATTTGCAGGCGACTCTGTTCGACTTTGGCTTGACTCTTTTCACGACTCGCGGCCAACGATTGGGCCCGGCTTTGCATACCTTTCAGCTCGCCGGAAATGCGACTGATCGTGCGATGCTTCTCTTCCAGCTCTTTTCGGAGTTTCAATCCGCTGTCCCGCTTTTGTTCGACCTCCTTGGCGAGAAGTTCGGCGGCTTCAAGACATTGTCGATAGGTTGCGTCGATTTCGCGGTGGAATTTTTGCGAATTTCGAATTTCGTCGTACGTTTTGCGCATCAACTCTTCCGTGTCGACGCTCCGCACATTCAATTCGAGCAGTTGGCGGGAATGCTGCTTGATTTCCTTGTCGTGCGTTTGTACCTGTTTGGTCTGAAAATCGACGGCGGACTCTTCGGAAACGATTTTTTCCTTCACGGCGACGATTTCCCCCTCGATCCGACCGATTTGACCGTTCGATTCCTCGACGAGCCGGTTGGTTTCCTGGGCCGATTTTTCAAACTGGTCGAGGTGTTCCTGTGCTTCTTTCTCCGCGGCGGAAAGAAGTTCCAGTTCGTCGAGCAGGGCGGTTTTCAAAACCGCGTTTTTGCGGTAATCGACCAAACTCGATTGAATCCGCAGTTCCTGGAGTCGGGCGGTATATTGCCGGTAAAGCTGCGCCTTTCCTGCTTGCGATTTGATCGTTTTCAGTTGGTTTTCGACTTCGTTGACTTTATCCGAAAGACGAATCAGGTTTTGGTCGACCCGTTCGAGCCGTTTATGGACTTCCTGCTTTTTCGCATTGAACCGACTGATGCCGGCCGCCTCTTCGAAAATGACACGGCGCTGCGTCGAGGAACTTTGGAGCAAGGATTCGACGCGGCCCTGCTCGATGATCGAGTACGCTTGGGTTCCGAGCCCCGTTCCGCCGAGCAGATCTTTGATGTCTTTCAGACGCGAGGGAAGCCGGTTGACGAGATATTCCCCCTCGCCGCTGCGATAGATCCGCCGGGTAATATGGACTTCGGACGTGTCGAGGTCGAAGATTTTATTCGAGTTGTCGAACGAAAGTGTAACCTCCGCGGCTCCGAGCGGCTGACGACCGGCGCTGCCGCTGAAGATCACGTCGGTCATTTCCGACCCGCGAAGCTTTTTGACGCTCTGCTCGCCCAGAACCCATTTGATCGCGTCGACGATGTTCGATTTTCCCGACCCGTTCGGACCGACAACCGCGGAAATCCCTTCGCCGAACTCGAGACGTGTCCGGTCGGCGAAGCTTTTAAATCCGTGAAGTTCGATCGCTTTAAGCATGGGGAGGTGTGGAAAGTAGACAATGGGAAGTGTGAGCCTACGAAATCGAGCGAAAAAAAGCAAGAGCGAATCGTTAACATTGGAGGAAGAGCCGGGGATGGAGCGCAGCGCAATCCTCGGGAGAAATCACGGCGTTTTCCCGGACTTGCATGCCGGTTCGGCGGGGGTATAATACCGCTTTGATTTCCGAGGAAACGTAACGCTTAAGCATCGTATTGCGCATTGGCGTCGTTTCCTTTCTTTTTCGACCCCAATTTATACAATTACGGGGAAAGATTGTGAATTATTTTACAGTGTTAGCGAGATCGGGAGTGAAACGACCATCTCGCGGTTTACTTATCGGAGCGGAAGCTCCAGCCGCCTACCGGGGCTCCCGGGTTATGAGTTTTTCGAGTACTGTCGTATTGTCCCCTTCCTAGCAACGTTATGACCCCAAGGAGTTTCTATACGAGATGAATCAAGCACAACTTCCCGACTTCGATTATTCCGCGATTAAAGTTCCGACGCCGTACTATATTATCGATCGCGCCTTGTTGCGACGGAACATGAAAACTCTCGCCGACGTTCAAAGTCGCAGCGGTGGGAAAATCCTCCTCGCCCTGAAAGCGTTTTCGACTTGGGGCGTCTTTTCCGATATGGTCCCCTTTCTTTCCGGCGTGACGTGCAGCAGCGTCCATGAGGCAATGCTCGGAAAAGAGGAGTTCGGCAAGGAAATTCACATGTACTCTCCCGCTTACTCCCGGGAGGAAATGAAATCCCTGTTGCCGTTGGTCGATCATCTTGTTTTCAACTCGATCAATCAGTGGAAGTTGTTCCGCCCGAAAATCCAAAAGTACTAACGAAATATCCAGTGCGGACTCCGGATCAATCCGGAGTATTCCGAAGTGCAGAACGAGATGTACAACCCGTGCAACAACCGTTCCCGCTTCGGAATCCGGGCCGACGAACTGG
>JAVBTU010000323.1:0-4730 GCA_031556015.1 Thermoguttaceae bacterium | reverse complement strand
GGGTTCTTTGGCCATGATTCACCTCCTTGTTTTGGCTTAAACAAAGAGAATTATGGCCTTTTTTCGTTTTTAGGTCATTAGCAAATTTCCTAGTCTATCCATTTTTTTCAGCCCCCAAAGTACGAAATGATCAGAAATATTTATTTTTTTACCCACTTGACTTCACAGGACAGGGAATGAGCATTTATTTTCGCGGTCGAAAAAATTCCAACGAACGCGTCGCTTTGACTCTCTCGAATACCGCTATCCGTGGTTCTTTTCCCGATCACTACCCACCGACATTGGGATCGACCAACGGTAACCTCTCCCTGGAAAATTCGACTTTTATCAACTGTCGTCTTGAATTACGCCAATGCAGTATGGTCGCCGTAAACAGTCTTTTCTATGATGGTTTCCATACCTTTTATGATACTCCTATAGACGGAAATAATAACTTCTCCGACAGAAATGATCTTTTTCAAAACGGGCTCAAAGGAAACATCGTCGGAACTCGGGACGAACCGATCGACCCGATGTTTGTCGATCCGGAAAATGGCGACTTCCGTTTACAACCGGACAGTCCCGCCGTGAACAAGGGGGACAATTCCTCGGTAACAACGGAATTCGATTTGGACGGAAACCGCCGGATTCGCCAGGGAATCGTCGATATCGGCGCTTGGGAAATGTCATTTGCGGCGTTGGACATTACGGCGAATCGCCGGGAAACCCGGGAAAACGACACCGAAGGAATTCTGTTTTCCGTAACTCGTATCGGCGATCTCGATCTGCCTTTGGAATTGGCGATTTCCTCCAGTGATCCCAACAAATTCACCGTTCCGGCGACCGTTGTGATTCCGGCCGGAGAGGATTCCGTTACGTTCCATGGTTCCACGCTTCTGGATTACATTAAGGACGGCGACAAAGTCGTGACGATCACCGTTTCCGCCGAAGGATTCGAAGACGTTTCCGCGACGATCACGGTGCTCGACGTGCCGCCCGCGAAACTTGAAATCGAAACCGTCGTCGTGACGCCGGAAAGCGTTTATCCGGGCGGAACGGTAGACGTGGCGTGGGCGGTTCGGAATCAGGGGGATTTGCCGACCCGTACAAATTGGGTCAGCCGAATCTACCTCTCCATCGACGGGGTCCTCGATGAAAACGATATCCTGTTGAATAGTTTTGAACATGACGCCGCGTTGGAACCGGGCGAAGTTCTCGATCTTCTGAAATCGGTCGCAATACCCAAAATCGCGCAGCAAGCGTATCGTATTCTCGTCGAAACCGTGTACGAAGACGAATCGTTCGTCCTCGCGTCGAAGCCGATCACCGTTTTGAAGCCCGCACTGACGATCACCGCCGAACCGATTCTCGTCGCTGAAGGAATCGAAGGGGGCGTTACGTTCACCGTAACACGAACCGGCGATCTGTCCGAAGAGCTCGTCTTGACCGTCGTTTCGAATAACACCGGAGAACTGACCGTGCCCGGAGCGATTATGATCCCGGCCGGAGAAAACTCGATGACTTTCACCGGCAATACGATCCAGGATTTTTTCAAGGATGGCGATAAAGTCGTTCGAATCACGGTTTCCGCCGAAGGTTTCGATTCCGCGGAAACGTCGATCACCGTTCTCGATGTTCCCCCAGCGGAACTTGTCGTCAGCGTACCCGTCGTCGCCCCGAGGATTGTTTATCAAAACGGCACGATCGACGTATCCTGGACGTTGACCAATTCCGGCGGTTTGCCGAATCACCTTCCCTGGCGCGAGCGGGTCTACATTTCCTACGACGACAAGATCGGCGACGACGTCCCGAAATACACCGAAGACATCGACGGTATCATCATCGATCCTTCGCTGTCGCTCGACCACCAAGCAAGCATTACCGCCCCGGACGGGTTTGTCGGCTTGATTTGGATCGTCGTCGAAACGACTTATAACGGCGTCAAGAGTTCGAAAATCTCCGAGCCCGTCTCGGTCGAGCAACGCCCTTCGGTCAAACCGGCCGCCGTGATCGACGACGCCGGCCGGTTAAGCGTGGTGCAGGACTGCACGAGAACACCTTCGGCAACCGGTTGTGTCGATCCGGTCGGGCGTGGTTTGACCTATTTTTGGGATCTGGACGGCAGCGGCGTGTATCGGGAATCGACGTCGGATTTCATCGTGTTTTCGGCGGAACATCTGCACGGTTCCCAAATGGTCCGGCTCAAAGTTCGTGACGCCGACGGAAACGAAAGCGAAGTCGTCGAAACTCTCATCACGATCGAACATGTTCCGCCGACTTACAACATTGAACATCAGGGCATCAAAAACTTCGCATCCGGTCAACTTTTCCATTGGACCCTCACGGCTTCCGGCTCATCGTGGGACCCGATCATGCAATGGGTCGTTCATTGGGGGGATGACAGTGATGATACTGTATTCCTCGGCGGTCCGATTTCCCGGATTTACGCGGACCATCTTTACCGAACGTCGGGCGACTTTGAGATCACGGTGACAACGACCGCGTTGGACGGCTTCGAAGCGACCGGAACGTTTCCTTGTTCGATTCCGGAGATCGTCAATCCTTTGCCGGAAACTCCCGACTCGAATGTGGTGATTTTCGACGAAGTATCGATACGGTTCGTCGACTTCCCCGCAATGGACGGGCCGCTTGTCGTACACGATGAAACGATGCGGTTGCGGCAGATGCTCGACTTGGACGATTCGCAAGAGGTTTTGGGACAACGCAACGGTACTCGTCTTTTAGAAGCGATTTGGAGCGACCCGGACGCGCTCGAAGAAATCGATTTTTGTCTTTTCACGAAAAGTGAAACAAAGATGGACGCGAATAATTCTGCGTGGGAAGAAGGGTTGGAAATTCTACTCGTTTAAGGCTGTCGCTCAAAAATATTATACCCAAACATCCTCCAATTTTTTTATAACCACAGAGAGCTCAGAGTTCACAGAGAGTATGAAATCAAGTCTTCTCTGTGTTCTCTGCGCTCTCTGTGGTGAAAAAAAGAAAAAAAACGGGTCTATTATTTTCCAGCGGGAGCCTAAGAATCCCATAAAAAAAGTGTTTCGATACGCCGCGAGCGACGCATCGAAACACTCATTGGTCAATCATACGACGAAAGCGCCGTATCGGTTAAGAAACTCTTTCGAGCTTAGCAAGTCGAGCAAGCGCCCTTTTTGCAAGCTTTTTTCGTCGCGGTCTTCGCGGCTTTTTTGACGACTTTCTTGGTCGTTTTCTTCGCGGCTTTTTTGGGAGCAGCGGTCTTGGCGACCTTCTTGACCGTCTTCTTCGCGGCTTTCTTAGCGACCTTCTTAACAGCGGCTTTCTTCGCTACCTTTTTAGGCATTCAACCATCTCCTATGAGTGAGGTGAGTGAAAAGTTTCTCGTGATCCGAAACCCCAACGGAGAGGAGCGTTGAATAGGAATATGGTGTTATTCGCTTTCACGGTTTCTTTCCGGCATGGTTTCCGTTCCTTCGATTCTTTTCAAAACTTGGGGGCGCTGATTCAACATAGAAGCAACGATCCTGTCCCCGTGTGAAAACTTTTATCCCATCAAAACAATTATTACCGTTTCATCGAAATTGGCAACTTGTTTTGCTCGGGTCGAACGGAATGCAACGTGTCGCTTTTTTCGTTTTCGATCTTTCAACAACCTCTGGAGTCACGCTCGAATCGTCAATAGATCGACAAGTGCATTTGCATTGATAGACAGATTACACGATTTTAAAAAAGCATCAATAGTAATTTGCACTTTTTTTGAAATTTTTTCAAAAATTTTTTCGATTCGAACGTCGTTCTACGCGCTTCTTTCAACCCGTCCATGATCACCATCGATAAAACAACATCTGGTACGACTGATACGCGAGGTATCCGAACAGGAGCGGAATGAACGGAATTCCCTGCATTTCACGGACGTTGACCCACTGAACGAAGCCGAGAACGGCGATGGCACCACCGGTAAAAACCGAGAGCCAAAGCGAATTGGCGATGCCGTTGCGTCGATCCACCATCAGAAGAATTTCCCGCGCGACTTGACCGCCGTCCAACGGATAAAGCGGAAGAAGATTCATCAGTCCCCAAAAGATCGAAATGTAAAGGATGTTGTTCAGAACGCTGTAAAAGAAAATCATCAAGCGGAACGGCATCGTGAAAGGAAGCGATTGGAAAGCGGCGAAGAATGCGCGATAATCGATATCAAGGTAAGGAATGTGAATCAGGTTGCCAAATGAAATCGCGCGAACATCCACTTGGATCTGACAAAGCGACAAGCCGAGAACGACCACGCCGGCCAATGCGAACCCGGCAAACGGCCCGGCCAGCGTATAACCGATCGTGCCCCAAGTTCCCGGCGTTCGTTTGCGGTAATAAGGATCATGACACGCCAGTCCCCCCATGCCGTACAGGACGATCCACGTGCGCGCTCCGTAATATTGCGAGAGCGTTAAAGCATGTCCCATTTCATTAACGAGGATCGAAATGAAAACCGCCGCGACCCAACCGCAGAGCAGGATGAGCCAGATCGACATGTCGTTGATTTGCGCTCCCATCCCGAGAAGAAGGGTGATGAGCCAGAACAACGGATGAATCCGAACCGGCAGACCGAAGAGTCTGAAATGAATGTCGTATTCCGAACGAGGAGGTTCACCGAACATGGTTCCGTCGAATGTAAATGCAATTTAAATCAGAGCCGCGCCCGGAGTGGGCGGGATTGGAGTCGGGTGTACCAGTACCGTGTTGGCTCTGTGAAAAACAAT
>JAVBTU010000445.1:0-3271 GCA_031556015.1 Thermoguttaceae bacterium | reverse complement strand
ACGACCGTAAAATTTGGAGCAACAACTCGATTTGTATGCGGAGACGATTCCGCCCCGAGCTTTCTTTGAGCGGGCGAGGCGCCCACTCTCCATAAAAAAGGAGGAAATATCGGACTCCCGATATCCCTCCAGTGTAAACCTTTTTTGCCTTGTCACAACGGTTCGATTCCGCCGGCAAGAATTTTCACGGCAACGCAACCGATTCTCCGCCGCTTTTGGTGAGCAGTGCCCGGAGGATTTTCAGGTCGAGCGTTTTTTGAACGAAATGGACAGATCCGTCTGCAAAGGTGATGTTACAGCCGCCGTCGTGAACATCGCCGATGCCGTCTTTCGTGACGCCGATTCCCTTGACCGCTTCGTCGAACGACACATCGTCCGGCTGCATCCACGGGATCGGTGTTGCCCGCTCGACCAGCGCGATCGTGTTGCTGGTCCCGTCGGTGATTTCGCGAAACGAATTCGTTTTCCCGTTTTCCGGAAAGATCGTCTGTGGTCCCACGACGACGCTGTAACCGGTCACCGGTTTGGGATCTTTCTCGAACGCGAGTTCGTGGCACAGGAACACCGGAACGATCAAATCGCCGAACCGCTTGTTGTGCTCGCTGTTCCACGGCTCATCAAGCCGAATGTTTTTGTACAGCGCGTTCTGTTCCAAAAACGGCAGCAAAAGCGTCCGCCAACTGTGCAGTTTGTTTCCGTCGGCGTCAACCGTATAAGCGGGTGGGAAGCTGCCGTAGGTGTCGTGGTACTGGTGCATCGCGACGACGATTCGGTACATGTTCGCCGTACACGGCTTCGGCATTCGGGCGAATTCTTCCGCTTGACGTTTCCCTTCGGCGACTTTCGCGACGTCCGGTTGGCCGTACAGTTCGACCAGCTTATCCCGGATGGCGTCTGCGGTCCCGAATTCGACGATCGTGCCGGTGTCGTCGATCAACAGAAACGCTTTGTTCCACGGCTTGTAATCGTCCCGCGAAAAGTTTTCGGCGACAGGACGAAGGTTAGCGTTGTTGAGGTAAAAATCACCGCCGGTCCAGCAGGTGATATTCTTCGATCGAGACGTAGCGTGACGCAACCATTCCAGATCGGTATTCGAGTAATTTTCCGGACCGCTTCCCCTGAGAGGTGTGTACAAAAAGCAGAGCGGATCCTTGTCCTTGTATTCCTCAAAAATTCGGAAGTACTCGCCAAGCTCGGACGCTCCGTACACCATCAACGAGCAGGCGATGAGCATCGGTTTTTTCGGCGCGGGCGGCAATTCCGTGACTTCTGTTTCCTGCACCATAATTTGATTGTTGTTTGAAAAAAGTGCCGAACCGGGCGGACTCAGCATTTTGAATGAACTCATTTTCTGCCCGACCAGCAAATGTACCGCTCTTAGGTTTTCAAATCTGGTAAAAAGCTCACGGTCAAACTCGACTTTCATTTCCGAGAACGTTTCGATGACTTGATCGTAAACCTTGATAAGCTGTTCCCGGGTGATCGTTTTGGCGTCCTGCATTCTTTCGGCGCAGGTTATCAGGTAAACGGCCATATAGCTGTTCGGATCTTCTTCGATTTTGAGGAATTCGAGCACCTCGTTCTTGACCGGTTCGAATTGTTCCCAGGTCGGTTTTTCGATTTTTTCAAGCCGCCAGATTTTCTGGCCGATCACGGCGCTTTTGGCCATGCGTATCTTCGATTGGATTCCGAGCCGGTCCGGGGCGTCCCATTTTCGACACTCTTCAATGTATTGCTTCAACGCGGCGTTGTCCGCTTCCGTGAAGCCGTTAGCGCTTGCCAGGTATAGCAAAGTGGAGTACTTCTCTCCCAGTGCAAAGGAAACCGAATTGGTGTCAGGATTGACGCTTACGTCCGGATTGAGCGTGAGAATTTTGTCACAAACGACAACCTTTGCGTTCAGTATTCGTTTTTCCAGCGACTTGTAATACTCTTGGTTTTCAACGCGCAGCTTGCGGAAATCGCGGTCCAGATCGGTGAGCATATCCGTCAGCCGTGCCGTCGTGATATCAGGGACGTCGACCATCGACTCGGCGAGCTTGATCCGGGCTTCCATTTCGGGGTGTTCTTTAGGCGTCGTGTCAGCGGTGGTCGGGGGCACAGCCCCCGGCTCGTGGGGGGATTGTTGTTTCGCGACGAGTTTGATTTGAAAGAGCCCGCAGAACAAAAGCGCGAAGCTCAACAGCAGGATCAGTGTTTTTTTCATGGTGTGATTCTCCTTGGTGTCAGGGTCGAAGTCGACCAGGCGGTTGATGCGGGTCATGACGTTGATTCTCGCGAACGACGAGAGGTACAGGCCGAGCGATTCGGTCGAATCGTGAACGCTCAGCAGCGTTTCGATCAGTTCTTTCGGATTGGTGCAAGCCTGGTCGTCGCATTTCCATTCGGTCGCTTCGTCGAACTTCCGGGCTGCGAACCAGGCGAAGGGATTAAACCATTGCGGTATCACGAGCAGCCGGGCCAGCTCGCACAGATACACGTCGCCGCCGCGATAGTGGGCGATTTCATGCTGCAATATTCCGAGCCGTTGCGATTCGGAAAGCTCGTCCCAAAGCGCTCGGGGAAACAGGAGTCGGTATCCGCTCCAGGATAACACCAGCGCGGGCCCTAAATTTTCCGTCCATCCCCATTTGGCCGGTACTCCGCAGCCCGCGTGATCCCACAAAGACGGTGCCTCATCGTTCAATTCACGCAGCCGCAAATGCAGTCGCACGAATTGATAAACACGCCGCAAAAGCAACACGGCGATCCCCGCGAGCCAAACTTGCGCCAACGACGGCATCAGAGCCCGAAGCGTAAGCGAGGGGTTTTTCCTCAGACCTTGAACCGTCATCGAAGTTTCTTCGTTCGCATTCTCTATCGGAGCCCTGGGCGTTAGCGCCGGGGTTTCCCTCGGATATCGTGCGGGCGAGGCGCCCACACTCCAGGAAGCGACGTTTTCGGGCACTGTCGGGGCGTCATAGTACGGAATGCTTAGCGTCCACGGTATCACGCAAAGGCCGAGCAGTACCGCTTCGAACCAGAGCAATCGGTGGAAATTCGGCGTGCGTTTGCCGAGAAGTCGAACCGTGATCGCAACGAAAAACGTCGCGATTCCGGAAAGAATCACGCAGCGTAATAGAAACGGTGTCATTTTTTGTTCTCCTTCGCGTCGATTTTGGCAAGGATCGACTTCATCGCCGCGATCTCCTCGGCGGTCAACGAACGTTTTTCCGACAGATGGATCATCAACGGGGCGAGATTCTTTCCCGCGAGCTCTTCGAGCAGATCG
>JAVBTU010000087.1:0-5705 GCA_031556015.1 Thermoguttaceae bacterium | reverse complement strand
AAATAAGCCGACCGCCCGAAAAGCGAAGTCGCCTCGAAATCCTCACCGGGAACGTGAAGCTCGCGAAACCGAACGCATTGCTGCGATCCGCAAGGTTGCCAAGGGGTACCCGAAAATCGAAGCTGCCGCGATTCGGGAAGGGTGGTCTCGCGACAAAACCAAGCTGGCAATCCTGAAAGCCGACAAAGAAAGGAACCGTAGAATGACACCTCCTTCCGTTCGTCAAGGAAACAGCGGCGGTCCCGACCGTGCTCAAGTGATTGCCCCTTCATTTTCATTTTGCTCAACGTTTGTTTTATCTTTTCCAGTTCTTCAGGATGTGTCGCAATTTTGCAGCCGGTAGCGGTATCGATTTCCCCAGCCTTTCCGTCCCGGACTCGGAGCGATGAAATAGGAGAGCGTTATGCGAATTTCCGCATCGGTCTCACCAAGCTCGCGTAAAATGTCTCTCGGCCACGGAAGCTCGAAAACCCGAAGGAGCGGATGACCATTGTTGACGCCGGTATCCAGCACGCAAACGGAAGATGTCGGGGCGGCGTGAACCCTCAAGCGGGAACGCAAGTCATCAATCCATTCCGGCTGTTCTCGCGGCGGCATGTCGAGGAAGAAGGACGCCGGTTCCCGGTAAGGGTTGATTGATGAGAGCATTTCAACCGAATCGACAAGTCCCTGAAGCTGAATGCCGCTCGCACGAACGAGCAGTACCTCCTGCTCTGGAAAACGGAGAATCTTGGGGCGACAATCGATTCCCAGTTGGCGACACACTCGCCGGAAACTCGTTACGGTATCCGACGAATCATCGTCTTCGTCTACGCTACCTTTTTCGATGCTGTTGGTTCGGACGCGTCGTTTTCTTTTCTTCTGCGGATCGTCCGGGCGGTTGAGCCAGACTTCGCACCAGATTTCCGTTTTGTCATCAGGAGGTGCGACATCCATGCCGAACCAAAACGAATTCAGGTTGGCACGCTTGATCGATTCAATACTTCGGATTAGGCGGTCGTATTTCGGAGCCCCATCAGGGTTGCGATCGGTTCCGGGCGTGTTTTCGTTTCGATATTGAGTGATCCGGTCCTCAAAATAGGCATTGGGGACACCTCGCGGGCTCGGAAGATGAACGATCGCGATCTGAAACGACGGAGCTCCTTCCAGTTGGACTTGACGTTCGTTCAACAGGTAGACTCCTTCGCTCCGTCCTTCCAAGTCCTTTAACGATAATTTGGACTGTTCCTTGCTGACAAATTCAAGCTGGATGCCGTCCATGACCGGCAAAGATTGGGCGATGCGTGCCTGACGATCCTGTTGGGCCGCAACCAAAAGTTGCTGCAATTCATTCAGAAGGCGGTCGGCGTGGGCAATGCGATCTCTTTGAGGAATTTCCGGCCCCCTTCCGGGTTTCGCCTTGTACTGCTCTGTGGCACCGAAGACATGTGGATCGGGAAAGAAATGATCGAAGTATTTTACGTCCATTATGCTTTTCGAGTGCTCGAAGGACCATTTTCCGGACGAAACACACTGTGCCGATCTTGAAACATTTTATCCAGAAGTTTGGCGTCAACCGTATTGCTTCCGTCGAGAATCGCCTCTTTTTTGGCGTCGATGCAGGATAAAACAATTTCCGCGTGGCTGAGACCCGTTGACGCCGGAATCAGTTCCGTAACGTCGAGCTTACCCCGGAACAACCCCAAGGCGTTTTCGATTAGGTGCTTGGCTTCATCCTGATTGGGTAGCGAATAATACAAAACGTCGTCGAATCGACGAAAAAGGGCTTGATCGAGAAGCGGCAGATTATTGGTCGCAGCAACGATGATACTGTCGGACGGGTCTTGCTCGACGAATTGGAGGAAAGAGTTCAGTATCCGTCGCATTTCGCCGACATCGTTTCCGAGCCCCCGTTCCGCTCCGATCGCATCGAACTCGTCGAACAGATAAACGCCGCGATGCTCCCGGATTTTATCGAATACCATCCGTAGCTTGGCACTCGATTCCCCCATGTACTTCGTGACGACTCGCTCCATCAGGACGACGTAGAGCGGCAACCGTAGCTCGTGGGCGATGACGGAAGCCGTCATGGTTTTTCCGGTGCCCGGCGGACCAGAGAGCAAAATACGTCGTCGATGTCGTAAGCCGTGACTTTCAAGTTTGTCTTTCTGGCGATACTCCAAAATGATCCGCTGAAGTTTGGCATGAAGATCGGCGGAAGCGATCAGTTCCGATAGTCGGTGAATCGGATCAACTTCGAGAAAAAGCCCGTCTTCATCGGCAGCGAAAGGATTGCTTAGCGGCTTAGCTTTCCGGGAGCGTTCGATGAGAGTCCGGATTTCCTGTGCGAGCGCACCATGCCCCTGTCGTGCTTCGTGAGCCGCGACTTGAAGGGCCGCCGTCAGGAAGCTTTCGGTGTCTGCTTCGTAATGCGACCGGATCAAAGATTTGATTTGTGATGCCGTAGCCATGATGGGACGTCCTTTTTATGCCGAAAACCATTATAAAGAAAAAAAGCAGCGTAGAATAGGGTGTTTCGCGGAGAAAAGCAAGGCCGTTTTTGGCCGTTTGCGGAAGAGCAGAATCACCCAAGATGCGACACCGACAAGTCTCCCCATTTTTCCCGCAAATAATCCGCGACTAATTTGCGGTGGCATTCGTCCGGTTTCGCTTCGCTGCATAACAGGCAGCCGTGGCCCAGTTCGCTTCGTGATACCGTTTGTTCGACGCGGCGTTCACGCATCAGTTCATGGAACACTGTTTGAAAACCGGTCCAGGTTCCTTTGTTCTTCTTCAAATCGTCCAGCATTTCCTGAGTCGGAGCGAATTGGGGCAGATGAACATAATCGATTCCCGCGATGCTTTTGAGAAAATATCGCAGGTCTTCCCGCTTGGCGAATCCGGCAAGTTGCGAGACGTTGTTCAGTCGAATATCGACGATCTTTTTGACGCCGGCTTCCATCAGAATCGCGAAAAATTCCTCGGCACTCTTTTGCGTGAAGCCGATGGTGAACAGTTTGATTTCCGTCATTTTTTCTCCAGTTCCTCTTGCGAAATGAACGAGCCGTCCGCGAGAATGTGCCGGATTTCATACTCCTCTCTAAAGTGTCGGGAGACAAGATGAAATCGATGACACTCCGCCGGTTCTTTTTCCGCACAAAGGATTGCGACATGAAACTTGGCGATCCCGTTTCGTAATCTTTTGCACCCTTCTCGAAACGTCGGCAGAGCTAGCACTTTTTCGTAATCGATTTTCCCGTCGGTCAAGCATTCAGGCTCTCTTCGCATACCGCCAAGCTCCTTGCCGAGAAACACGTAGCGAATGCCGTTCTCCTCCAGCGAATTTTTCAGATTCTCTCGGTCAAAATGCGGACAGTATTTGCTTTTCGGCCAAGACCGGACATCGGCCGCCGCCGTGATGCCGTGAAGTCGAAGCAGTTCCAAAAACCGTTCCAGCGAATGGTTCGAGTGCCCGAGGGTGTAGAGAATCCGTTTATCCATCAGGCTTTACATCGTATCAAGTGTTCGCGGAACGCAAATAATCTTCGCAAATCTGGCACATCCGCAGCAAGGCAATCGAACGATCTCGCACATTTTTCCGCTTTTTGACAAGCGTAACAACATCGACGAACCGGTCCATGTCGCCGATTACGACGGCGTTTCGATCCGGCTTGCAGTTTTGAATTTCCAAGCGGTCCAACACCTTTTGCACGTATTCGTGGTCCGCATGGGAAAACGTGAAATGGATTTCGTGCAGAGGGATGTCCAACTCCGACAGTTCCGGCAATTTGACCGGCTCATAATTGAGCATAAATTCTTCAAGGACGCCAGTATACTCCTTGCTGAAAAGATCGTCAATGTCGACATAAAGCTCTCTGAGAATTCCTTTGTCGTCTTCACCGACAATGGCGTTATGGCTCAATTGAACGGCCAGTCGTCGATTTTTGTCGAAATCGGTTTCGAGGCCGTAAAGAATCAGGACCCGCTTTTGCTTGGCCCGAATCGCCGCCTTGATCCGATGATTGCCGCTGACGATCAGGAATTTGCCGTTTTCCTGTTTGACGCCAAAAGGCAGTTGCGACAGAAAGCCGTCATGTTGAATATTTTCGGACAAACGCTCAATTGTTTCTTTCGACATGAATCGGGCATTCTTTTCGAGAAGCTCGCAATCGGCTTTCGGATTAACCCAGGCGAGCCGGTAAGGGGCGATCAACGCATTGATTTCCTCAAGGCGCTCCGAAATCACTTGATCTTTGTTCGTGCTTTCCATCTTTGGTGTCTCTCTTGTAAGGATTCGTTCGTAAAGTCTGCGATGTAGGTCAGTTTCCCTTCGGAGTTTTCACCCGACTTTTGAAACACGCCTCGATATTTCATGGAGACGGGCTTGTCGGTAAAAACCGTGGTTTGAAGCGAAGGATACGAGAACAGGTATTGCCGGGCGACGATTTGTCGCACTTCCTTCGAGCAAAGCAGGTCGAGCAGCAGCTTGGAAAGTCTCGGCGTCTTGGACGGCACCACGAAATCGCTGTTCATGAAAATGTATCGATCCGCGTTCATCGTTCGCATTCTCTGGAAAAAGGACGCGAAACCGAAAATGGCGTCACCGGCAAGAAAGGCGATCCCCAAATCTCCGGCTCTCGAATAATCGACCCGGCTGGACATGAAAAGTTGCTTGTAATGATTCACCAGGTCGATCTTGCATTTGACAACGGAGAGATTGGCGTTTTCCGGAAGAATGAAATCGTGCGGTATGATTTTCGGCGATTGAAACGATTTTCTGACAGGCTTTCCCGCGTTGAAGATGACGGGAGAATTCGGCCAATTGCTGTAAAGAAGTACCGACTTGTTGCCTTGTGACTTTTTGGATTTTCCAATAAGGCGACCGCTCCATTCCTCATGAGGCTTATCCGAAATGACCGTGAATTCTCTTTCACAAAACGTAGATGTGTAGTCCTGGGCAGTGGATTTGGTTTTCGTTTTGCTGTCGTCCGTGCCATTGGAAAAGAGACTTTCGACGAAACGAAACGGCTTCGATTTCTCCAATAACACCGGCAGAAGATTCAGAAGGCAATACGAGTCGGAAGGAGCTTGAGCGAAGAATTCGGAAGGTCGGCAAGAATGAAACGAGGCGATCTTGAAGTCCAGGTATCGACTTCGTTCCAAGCTGGCAATATTTCTTTGGTAAAACGAGTCGGCTTCTTTGATATAGGTTTGGAATTTTGTTTTCTGATAATCATTTTGTCGGCTGGCATATTCGCCGATTTTCAAGGCGAACAGAACTTCAACCAAAGTCTTGTATTGATGACTGGGCCATTGAGAAAACACCGCATCGAGTTCTTCATCGGAACGACGAGGTGGATTGACGCCCTTGAGGAGAGAGGCAAAGCGTTTCCGTTTCCTTTTTGTATTTCAAATACGCCGAAAAGAAGTCGCTGCTGAGGCTGCCGAGAAAATCGTCGCCGAGCGTCTCGTACAAAACCTTGCTGCCGCGCGAGGCGTCAATCTTGAAGAACGTGAAAAATTCCGCGACGAAACACCACGCCCATTGCAGCTTGCCGTTCTTCTTGAAACTTGTTTCGTCAATATAAAGATGACGCTGTTTTTTCAGGAATTCTTCAAGCTCCTCGTACGGCGATTTCAGGGCGGCGGGCGTTTTTTGAATTTGCTTCACGAGAAATCCGGTCGAGACGTCGACGCCGACGACGTCGCGGAAATACTCCTTGAGC
>JAVBTU010000514.1:0-2950 GCA_031556015.1 Thermoguttaceae bacterium | reverse complement strand
CGATTCGTTTACGGGAAGGGATCGATACGAAAATCGCCCCCCAAACGCGTTTGCAGACGATCCAAAACATCAAGGAGGCCGGATTGGGGTGGGGATTTTGTTGTGAACCGATCGGACCGGAACATACTCCGCAAGAGTTGGCCGATCACATTATGCTCGGATTGAGTCTCGATCCGGAATCGTTCTCGGCGATGCGTCGGGTCCATTTGCCGAACAGCCCGATTGCCGACCGGGGGCAGATCACGTTTTTGCGACATGCGCAAATCGTTGCGACGGTGGTTCTTGCGACGGCCGGGAATCCGAAAATTTTCTCGGTCGGTGGACATGAGCCGAATTTAATCTGCTTAACGTCCGGAGCGACGACCGCTTGCGCGGAATCCGGGGCGAATCCGCGAGACGAATCGTCGGAAACCACCGACCGGCGCGGTTTGACCGTCGCTGATTGTGCGAAAATGTTCTACGAAGCCGGCTTCGACGGCATCCTGCGCGGCGACAGAACCGCAGTGCCACTTCACGACCTTTTTCCCCGATAAGACCGATGTTTCAAAATTTACTCCAACGTTGCGAATCCGGCGAATTATTGACACCAGAGGAAGCGATTCTCGTTTTGGATGAGCGATTGATCGGGGAAGAACTGCAGCGGGTCTACGACGAAGCAAACCAGCGAATGCACGCCTATTGGACCGGCAAGGGTCGGATTTGGACTGCGATTGGCGTCGATTCCGCCTTGTGCAGTCGGAACTGCAAATTCTGTTCGCATGGTGCCGCATGGGGCGTTTTCGATCAGCCGCATGAACTGACAGTGGACGAAATTCTGTGGCATGTCAAGAATCTGGCGTCCCACAAACCAGACTGGATCACACTCCGCACGACACAGGATTACGGAATCGACCGGCTTAGCACGCTTGCCCGGGAAGTCCGAAAACATATCCCGGACGAAACGGAAATCGTCGTCAACACCGGCGAGTTCGGGCTCGAAGATGCTCGAAAACTCAAAGCGGCCGGCGTCGCGGTCGTGTACCATACGATTCGATTGCGAGAAGGAATCGACACGGGTTTAAGTGTTGAGGAACGCGTCGAAACGCTCAAAGCGATGCAGGCCGCGGGCTTGAAAATGGCGGCACTGGTCGAACCACTCGGACCGGAACACACGAATGAAGAAATTGTCGATACGGCGTTCCGGCTCAAGCTGTACGACATCCGGCTCGGCGGCGTCATGGCTCGGGTTCCGATTCCCAGTACGCCGTTGTACGAACTCGGCAGTGTTTCCGAAGAACGGCAGCGGCGTGTGGTCGCCATGACCCGTCTGATTTACGGGCCGGAAGTGGACGCGATCTGCATTCATCCGCCGCTTCCGGAAGCGATCCGCAGCGGTGCGAACGTCGTTGTCGTGGAGTGCGGAGCGATTCCCCGCGATCAGTGCGAAGCAGAATCCTCTTGGCGCGGTTTCAGTCCAACCGATGCCCGTAAACTTTATGCGGAAAACGGCTTTTGAACGAGTAGAGCTGATTTCATAACGGATTTTTCCTTTTTGGTACTGAATTATCCGGGCACAAAAACGTGGAAAGGCGTGGTTGTTCAACCCATTTCACCACCTCAAAACCGCAAGTTTTGGAGCCGATTTCCGGTGAAAATTCGGAAGGCAATCTGAATGGCGCCAAAGAGCGATGGCGAAATCGGCTTCAAATGAATAGAATTCGCAGAAATAATGATGAGAGCGCAAACTGAGATAGGCAACTACAGAATTGACCTTGAGGCAACGATCGATTATCTCGTGACATAGCGTCTGCCTTTTCGCTTAACCCCTACACGCCTATTTTTTTCCAAAAATCCCCCCCCGACGGTCGTAGGTTCAAGAAAATCGCTGAAAGATTGAATTTACCGGACTCTGAGTGGCATGAAGTCTGCGCACTGCTTTTTTTCGTTCACTCCCCCGTTCACTGGTTAAAACGTCCAGATTTGGCTTGTTTTGGGGCTTTTGGCAGCAGATTGTAACGACTGTGCAAGATAGACGGTTTGTCGTAAACTCTTGGCTTTTTTGGAGATAAGCCGTAAGTTGCTCTATACAAACGACTTACGGCTTAGTGGGCGATACAGGACTCGAACCTGTGACCTTCTGGGTGTAAACTCCTTTTTCTGACGCCGCAACCCCCTTGTTTTCTAGGGCGAGAGCTATATTGACGCCTCCGGTTCACTGGCCCGTTCAATTCTCGGTCGCTTTCGGGCACGGATGTGCATGGAAGGGAGATAAAACACGAAAACACGTTTTTCGACCCGCTTTTGGAGGCTTCCCCGGCTTTCGGCTCGCCCTTGTCGCCGCACCGTTTCGCTTGTGTTGCGTTTGTTTTTCAAGGTCGGGAAAAAGGCGGCTCGGCGCCCGTGCCCTTCCGTGCACGAACGTAGACGGCTTCTCGAAAGTCGACCTGTTTAACGGACGAGTATAGACGAGCTTTCCAGCCCTTCGATTCCTTCATCGCTCAGCTTTCCGCAAACCCGAGCGGTGAATTCGCGGACGG
The DNA here is from genome assembly GCA_031556015.1 of Thermoguttaceae bacterium. Classification (GTDB taxonomy): domain Bacteria; phylum Planctomycetota; class Planctomycetia; order Pirellulales; family Thermoguttaceae; genus JAVBSX01. Next base: position 434 of record JAVBTU010000514.1, on the reverse strand, counting down.
CTTCAACGGAATCCGACAGGCCGAGTCGAATCGCCGATTTGTATTCGTCGCGATATCCGTTACGCATGACGGTTAGCGCGTTCAGCTTCCATTTCCAGAGGTTTTCCAGTTCGATGTACCAGAATTTTTTGCCGAGCGTCTCGCCGATTTCCTCGTAGCTCATCTCCATGATCCGTTCCGGTCGCATCGAAGGAAGCAAGTCGCCGAGTCCGGGAAAATCCTCGCCGCCGGTCCATTTGTCCTTATTGAACGGGCAAGCGTCCTGACAGGCGTCACAGCCGTAAAGCCGTCCGCCGATGCACGACGCCATATCCTCCGTTGGAACGCCCATGCCGGGATGATTGGCGGAGAGCGAGGTTTGAAAACTTATGCAACTCGCGAGTACCATTGTGTATGGTGCGCAGAGTGACTTCGATGTACAGGCTTCCTCGCAG
>JAVBTU010000375.1:0-6599 GCA_031556015.1 Thermoguttaceae bacterium | reverse complement strand
TCTCACAACTGTTTTCCGTGAAAAGTTTCCCGATCTCCGTACTTAGAACCGTCGGTTCGCTTTTCGTCGCCGTGCTTCTGTTCGCGATGTTGACGGTCGTACTCGGCATGACGACGTTTATCGAATCCGCATACGGCGAATCGGTCGTCCGGTATTTCGTGTACGACAGTTGGTGGTTTCATGCTCTGCTGCTCCTGTTCGCGTTGAACGTTCTGGGATCGATGCTGCTCCGGATGCCGTGGAAAAAGGCGTATTGGCCGTTCTGGAGTGTACATTTGGGGATTCTCGTCCTGTTGGTCGGTTGTTATATTACCGCCAAAGGCAATCAGGAAGCGAACCTGACGATTCTCGAAGGGAAAAGCGCACGATTTGCCGTCGCGCACGGGCATCATTTTGCGCTCACACCGCTCGATTTCGACGACGCAGCGCCGAAAGATTTGGCCTCGCAACTCGACCGGGAGCGCCGTGAAACGATTTCCGTTCCGTTCGACGGCGGACCGCTCAACTGGAACACTTATTCGCGCTCGGTTTGGTTCGACGAGACCAAGCGTCCCTACCGCATTCCGCTCTGGGGCCTGATGAATCTGGTCGGGCGTCAAAAAGGGGATGTTTTTCGCCGTGATGTGAACGCGACGCAAAAGCCCGGTTCCAAGGTCAAAATCGAAGTCCTCGACTACCTGGCGAATTCCGACAAAACGCCCGCCGGACCGCTGGAAATGAACGTGAAATGGAACGGCAAAGATTCCGAAAAAATCAAACTGCAAATCACCCCGCAGATCGGGAGGCTGCGCGGAAATGATTCGACGATCGAACTCGGGCTCGGCGCGGAGCAGACGTTCGCCAGTGGAGAACAGATCACCTTCCGAATCGCCGAGAGCCGGGCGGAAGCCGAAGCGTTTTCTCAAAGTGCGCCGGGCGAAATCACGTCCGGGCTCGGCGCGATCGTGTTGACGTATCGCGGGGACAAGCATGTCGTTTCCCTGGACGAAGTCCTGCAGACGCAGGTCGCCGTTCGCCCGAAACGCGACGCCCTCCGCGAGCGGATGAGCGAATTGATGCGAAAGAAACAAGATTCGACGGCGGAAACACCGGAGGAAATCGATGCGCAAATCGCCCGACTGTTTCAGGAGATCAACGACACTTACAAAGAATCGTTTTACCCGTTGCCGGGGACGAATCTTTCGCTGGAAGTGGTCCGATTCGTCCCGATGGGGGCTCTGATGCAATCGGATCTTCCCACGCCGCCGAATTCGGAAAACACGGAAAAGATGAAAATCTCCACGACCGGGCCGATGGTCCATTTCACCCTGCACACTCCCGGCGGAGAAACGGATCAACTGCTTCTCTATTCCGGGCGTCCCGACTTGAATACGCAAGCGAAAAAACTCGGCGTTTACGGAACCTACTGGATCGGCGCGACCTATTCGAAAGCGAACGCCGTCGGTGCGATTCCCGCTTATGTTTTACAGCAGGCGTCCGCCCCGCGGCTGGACCTTTTGCAAACACCGCAAGGAAAAATCGCCTACCGTTATTGGGGAGGCGACCGACTTCTCGCCGACGGGGAGGTTTCGGCGGAGCAAAAAACGTCGATCTTGCCGAACGATGCGAACGGTTTGGAACTCGGCGAATTGAAATTCGTTCCCCACGATTTGCCGGGCTACAACATTCTTCCCGTTCCGTTCGTGAAGGACTTGAAATTCGTTCCGCAACAGCGGGCGAAGCTGCGCTGCACGATCGATGAAATCGCGGAGGACTTTTGGATTCTCGCCCAGTTTTCGCAACAGGATCTGAACCGCACGCCGCTCGACGACGAACAAATTCGTTGGTTGCAAGGGAAAAACGGAACGGTGCGGCTGGTGTACGCGAGAAACGAAGTCGATCTCGGCTTTGCGCTTTACCTGAAGAAATTTTCGCAAAAGATGGAGCCGGGAACACAGATCGCGTCGCAATTTTCAAGTTTGGTCGACATGCGGGCTCCGGAGGAAACCGCCGATCGGATCGATTTGGCGCAACCGCGCAATCCGGCGGAGAGAGAAAATCCCCATGCTTCTTCACAAAAAACCATGAAGGAGCCGGACACGATTCGCAAGGACGTGCTGATCCGGATGAACCAACCCGGCTTGTTCACGGACCAGTTCACGGGACGCAAGTACCGCGTCTACCAATCGTCGCGTCAAGGTCCGATCGGGCCGCTCAGTCCGCTTCCGTCGGACCGTTGGGAGTTTCATTTCATGTACGACAAAGAAATCCTCCCCGGCGAAACCGAACCGCGGGATTCGCTCTACAAAACGGTCCTCTCGGTCAACTACGATCCCGGACGCGGTTTGAAGTACCTCGGTTGCGCGCTGCTGGTGTTCGGGACCGCGTGGATGTTTTATGGACGAAAAAAAACGGAGCCGCACCCCAAAGGGCGTTCGAAACAAGAAGGTTCTCCCGAATGACCGGCTCCACCCCTTTTGGAAATCGCCTTGCGGTGATAAAATGAATAATAGTTTGTCTTTCATAATGAAGACGAACTATCGTCTCTCGGCTACAGGAAGGCCGCCCGCTTTGACAATCCGGGGAAGAGTGGTTGTCAATTTTTTTTCTCGATTTCGCCAACGTCGTTTAGCTTTTCACGAATCGCGACCGACAACGCCGGGTTTCACCAACGGAACGGATTCACATTCTCGAAAAATATCGACGCGCAGATGCGCTTCAATGATCAAAGACCTTACGCGCGGCAATCCCGCCAAGCTGATCGTACTTTTTGCGATTCCGCTCCTGATCGGTAATCTGTTTCAGCAGTTTTACCACGTCGCCAACGCATTCATCGTCGGCCGGACGATCGGCGTTCACGCTTTGGCGGCCGTCGGATGCACGGCCAGCCTGGTTTTCCTCATCATCGGTTTCGTGTTCGGGTTCACCAACGGCATGGCGATCGTACTCGCCCAACGTTTCGGCGCCGGTGATATGAACGGCGTCCGAAAAAGTTTCGCGACCAATCTGATCCTCGGAGGAATCGTCGCGGCTTTCATGACCGTGATGGGGGAGATGTTCGTTCGGCCGCTTTTGGTCCTGATGCAGACGCCGCCGGAAATTTTGGATCAAGCGTACGGCTATCTTCGGATCGTCTTTTTAGGACTGGGAACACTCGTGTTTTTCAACGTTCTGTCCAGTTGTCTGCGCGCGGTCGGAAACAGTCGGGCTCCGCTTTGGTACCTGATGATCGCCTGCGTCGTCAATATTCTGCTCGATCTTCTGTTCATTCTCGGCTTCCGAATGGGAGTCGAAGGGGCGGCGATCGCGACCGTACTCGCCCAGCTTTTGGCGGGGCTCCTTTGCGTTCCGTACATCTGGAAGAAGGGGTCCGTCTTCCGACTGACAAAAGCGGACTGGAAGATCACGGGGACCGATTTATGGGAACACCTGCGGATCGGGATACCGATGGGATTTCAGCCGTTGATCATTGCGACGGGTATCATCATTCTCCAGTTTTCGCTCAACGGACTCGGCGCGATTCCCGTTGCGGCATACACGGCGGCCCAGCGAATCGAGCTGTTCGCGACGCTTCCGCTGATGTCGTTCGGCATGGCGATGGCGACCTACACCGCCCAAAATTTGGGAGCAAAACAGTTTCGGAGGATCCGTAGCGGCGTTCTCCAATGCACCGCGATTTCGTTGGCGTTCAGCTTTCTAATCGGCTTGGTGATGATTTTCTTCGGGCGTTCGCTCGCCGGATTGTTCATCGCGTCGAATCCGGAAGCGCTGGACCTGTCGGCAAAATACCTGACGGTCGGAGGATTGACGTATTTCATCCTCGGACTCCTGTTCATTTTCCGGTACACGCTCCAGGGATTGGGCCAAAACATGGTTCCGACGATTGCCGGTGTCATGGAGCTGGTCATGCGGGTGATCGCGGTCCTGTTTTTGATCGGACCGCTGGGCTTTTACGGGGTTTGCCTGGCGAATCCGCTGGCCTGGATCGGCTCCAGCGTGCCGTTGATCATCGCTTTCGCCTGGTCGCTCCGAAGAAAGCGAGCCGCTCAGCCGCTCGACAAAACCTTGATCAATGTCGGATCGATTTCGTGAACCCCTTGACGCCGGATCGAAAAAAATCACCCCGCGCTGATGCCTGGGGCTGGTATTCTTTTGCGGAATGATTAACGTCATTCGTGTCCCGGGGCGTGGAATTTGGAACAGAGTTCGGCGATTTCGGCGCGGATTTTCGGGGCTTCTTCGTCGATTCGGGCAATGTTTTTACAGACGCGGTCGATCCAGGCGGCGACCCTGTCCATTTCCGGTTCCTTCATTCCCATGCTTGTCAAAGCGGGCGTCCCGAGCCGGACGCCGCTGGTGATGAACGGACTTCGAGGATCGCCGGGGACCATGTTGAAGTTCCCGATGATGCCCGCTTTGGCTAACGCGGCGGACGCGTCCTTGCCGGTGAATTCTTCCTTGCGGAAATCGATGATCAAAAGATGCGTGTCCGTCCCGCCTCCGGCGAGCTTGTATCCCCGCTGAAGCAGTCCGGCGGCAAGCGCTTTGGCGTTTTTCGCGATCTGCTTGCCGTATTCCTTGAATTCCGGCGTGAGCGCTTCGGCAAACGCGACGGCCATGCCGGCGATAATGTGCATGTGCGGACCGCCCTGCAGTCCCGGAAAAACAGCCCGATCAACCCGTTTGGCGAGGTTCAGCTTGCTGTCCGGGAAATACTTCGACTGGAATCGGTCTTCTATTTTCGAGAGCAGAAACCCGGCGCGCGGGCCGCGGAGCATTTTGTGGCTCGTGCTGCTGACGATGTCGCAAAGCGGAACCGGGTCCGGGTGGACTCCGGCGATAATCAAGGCGTTAATGTGCGCGATGTCCGCAACGAGATACGCGTCGATTTCCCGAGCGATTTCGGCGAAATCCTTGTATTCGATGATGTGCGGATACGCCGTCGCCCCGACCCAGATCATTTTCGGTCGCTCTTTCTTGGCGGTGTCCCGAATTTGATCCATGTCGAACCGCCCGGTTTCCGGATCCGGCCCGTAGGGAACCTGGACGTAATCCATGCCGGAGAAATTGACTTTCCAGCCGTGAGTCAAATGTCCGCCGCTGGGAACCGGCATTCCCATGACCTTGTCGCCGACTTTGAGCAGGGCCCGATAAACGGCTTGGTTCGCGGGAGAGCCGGAGTACGGCTGCACGTTGGCATGTTCGGCCCCGAAAAGCTGTTTCGCCCTGTCGATTGCGAGGTTTTCCACCTGATCGACGTATTCGTTTCCCTCGTAATAGCGGGCGCCGGGATAGCCTTCGCAGTACTTATTGGTCAAATTCGAGCCGCACGCTTCCATCACGGAAAACGACGCGAAACTTTCCGAGGCGATCATCTTGAGCGTTCCGGTTTCGTATTCGGTTTGCTTTTGAATCAGGTCGTAAATCGCCGGATCGGTCTTTTGAAGATGAGGATAACGCATTCGCTTTTGGAAAAAAAGAGTGTGGTGAATGGAAGAGTGACGCGGTACACGATTCTAGCACGTCTCGCCAAACGCGAAAATAGGGATACAAATGAATAGAGGCGGTTTGCCCGTCAATTTCCGGCGAAAACCCAATTTCGGTTGGGAGATGAAAAATGATTCCATTTTTTTGTCACTTTTGTCATCGCCCCGGAACTTCATTGGTAGAACAGCGTTTTTTCATTTGTTACAATTCCAATGAGGTTTACCATGAGCAGCCCCACACAACCTATTCCGCTTCATTTCACCGGCCCGCAGGAATCGTTTGCCGAAATCATCGCAAAATACCAGAATCTCGTTTATGCGACAGTGTTCAGCATCATCGGCAATTCACAGCAGAGCGAGGACATTGCCCAGGAAACGTTTCTCGCCGCCTGGAAAAACTACGCAGCACTTCAGGACGAGGAGAAACTCTCATCCTGGCTCTGCGGTATCGCGAAAAATTTGAGCCGAAAATGGTTGCGGGACAATTACCAAAACACCAAATCCCTTTCCGATTTCGGGGACGAACCTGTCCAAACCGATTCGGCGCCCGAGCAACCGGCTCGCGAGGAGGCCGCTCTGCTCGTTTGGGATTCACTCAAACACCTTTCCGAAAAGTATCGGGAACCGCTCGTGATGTTTTACCAGAATCAAAGCTCCGTGCGGGAAATCGCCGGGGCTTTGGAACTTTCGGAAGATGTCGTCAAGCAACGTCTTTCCCGAGGACGGCGTCAGTTGAAGAAAATCGTCGAACAGCAGTTTTCTGCCGCATTGGAAGTGCTCCGGCCGCGTGACACCTTCTGCTTAGCGGTGTTGGCGGCGATACCGCTCGCGGCAAGCACGACGGAAGTTTTAGCCGCAACCGGGGCCGTGATTGCCGGAAAAAGCTCAATCGGTTCCACTTCGAGTTCCGGTGGAACTGCTTTTTTCGGTTTATGTTGGGCTAACGTTTTAACCATCGCCTTCAGCCTTGTTTTCTATGTCGGCTTGTTTTTTGGGATCAATCACGTTCTTCAAAGTTCACCGACGCTTCGAAGTCGACGGTTGATGATTCAAGTGGTGCTATGGCATTACCTTGTCATCTTTTTTGCATGGTGTGTTTATGCCGCCATCGTAAAAAACGTCCCATCGGAGCCG
>JAVBTU010000406.1:0-2650 GCA_031556015.1 Thermoguttaceae bacterium | reverse complement strand
TCGACGCCGGAAAAGCGAACGGGCGGCTCTTTCTCGTGATGGTCAGTTGCGGATTCGACGCGTACACCGTGGAGCAGGTTCACGCGCATCGTGAGGAAAACTACCGTAAAGGGGCCAAAAAGGGAGCGCATATCAGTTATTTTTCCTACATCAAGCCGATTCTCGGCTCGATTTCCGGATACAAGTATCCGAAAATGCGGATCGAAACCGACGCCGGAGAAACGATCAGCGAACAGGCTCGTTGGGCGTTCGTGTTCAATTTGAACCGATACGGTTGGGGACTTCCGCTCGCGCCGTTTGCCGTGGGGGACGACGGTTTGCTCGACCTTTGCGCGATGAACGGCGCTTCCCTTTTCAGCGGGGTCAAGTACACGGCGTTCGCTCAATTCGGGTCGTTGCACCGGTATTTGTCGGACGTGAACCTCAAGCAATCTCCCCGGTTTCGAATCAGTTCCAAAGAGCCGATTCCGTATCAACTCGACGGCGATCCCGGCGGACAACTTCCGGTCGACATCGAAATCGTCGAAAAACGCTTGACTTTGATCGTACCGCGATAAGCCCATTTCTCATGGATCAAACAGAAGGAATCATCCTGCGGTCCGTCGATTTCAGCGAAACAAGCCTGATCCTGACGATTTTCACGCGGGATTTCGGGAAGCTCAGCGCGATCGCCAAAGGGGGGCGACGACTCAAAGGACCGTTCGAATCGTCGCTCGATCTGCTCAGCCGGGTGCGACTTTGCGTGATCCAAAAGCATTCGGACGCGCTCGATATTCTTACCGAGTCGAAGCTGATTTGGCGGTTTCATCCGAATCGGCACAATTTTGCGGGAATGTACGCCGGATATGTCGCAACGGAGTTGGTCAATCTCTTCACGGAATCGGGCGATCCCGCCCCGGAGCTTTACGATCGGCTTGCCCAAACTCTCGCCGATTTCGATACGGGAAAGCAGGTCATGCAATCCTTGCTGCGGTTCGAGTGGTTTCTTTTGGAGCAGCTCGGGCAAAGACCGGAACTGAATTTCTGCGTCGAATGTGGCAAAGATCTTCACGAAACGGAATCCGGGTCCTCCAAGCAGCGACTGTATTTCGCGCCTCTGGAGGGTGGAGTCCTCTGTTCCGACTGCCGCGAGGGGCACTCGTTCGTTTCCCTTCTCAGCCCCGCCGCTCGCGAGGCGATCGAACATCTTCAGAATCAAGATGTCGCCCTGATCGACCCGTCGTTGCTCGGCGAAATGCGGGGAATCACCTCGCTCTATTACAACCACTTGGCCGGACGGAAGATTCGGATCTACGAGTTGCTGGACGTCTTCCACGCCCCGAAATATTCTTTAGAAAATTGGTATTGAACTAAAAAGGATAAAAAACTACTATTCGCATCGGCTTGCCTCTGGAAATGGGGCGGACCGCCGTATTTATGAATAGATGACATTCCTTTCGTTCACGAGACCATGTCAAAGAATTTGACACGTGGAATACTTTGGTTTTACGCTTTTCTCGGAGCGTTTTCGATCGTGACGGCGCTCGGCGCGGATTCGACGAACTCGGACACCGGGAAACTGCACTCGAAAACGTATTCCATTGATCAGTCGCACGCTGAAGAGATTCGAAACCGGTTGGAAAAACTCATGTCGGAAGATTTGAGGCGGTTCACGCACATCCTCGTCGATTCGAGCAAGAATGAATTGACCGTGCAGGGACCGCTCGCCGCGATTCAAATGGCCGATACTTGTATCCCGCGAATGCAGGAAATCAAGCCGACGATGACCTACGGGACGCTCGCGCCTTTCGATTCTTTCGCCAAACCGCCCTCCGGCGAATCGACGCTTCCCTGCGGTCGGGTTTACCGCTGCGCCGTGCGTGATGTTCGGGCGTTCGAGACGGAATTGGAACGTCTGTTCGGGAATAACCCGACGGTCAATTTCGCTTTCACCGACAATGTCGAAAGCCGGACGCTGAATGTTTCCGTACTTGCTCCGGATGAAATCCAAACCCGGTTCGGACAAACGCTCCACCAGATGGGTGTTTTGCTTCCGGAAACGCAAAACGCCGACACCACATCGAATGAACTTGCCGAAACGGACCAATACCAACCCGGCGACTTCGCCGTTGTCAGCCAGTCGTACCAGCCGAAAAAAATGTCGATCGGGTTCATCGATTCGACGCTCCGCAGCGCTCTTGGCAAACGCTACTCGCGGGTTTCCCCCGCGCCCGACTGCGGAAAGCAGACCGGCGGAGCCGCCGTTTACGCATACCCGATTCAAACCGAGGAGCGAACCCGGACCGTGCGAGTCGAACTCAATTACGACCGCCGCGAAATCTCCCTGAAAGGGGACAAAAAACTTTGCGAACAGTTGGCGAAACTGATCGACATGATCGACCGTCCGAAAGCCCCGGAAGGAATGGAGCGACGTATCATCACGATCGGCGGGAAACAAGCGAAACACATCCGCCGATTCGCCAATGCCTTGGCAATGCGACCGGTTTCGCGCTCGACGCCCCGACCGACCGATCGACCGATTCCGACGTTCGAGCAGGCGACGCGTTCGCCGTATGACACCGTCCCCCGTTATACACCGAATTCCGCGACGAATTCCCCCTCCCCCCCTCCCGTCCGGCAGGTCGCTTACAAGCCGCAGCAGGAGCTGGCC
>JAVBTU010000533.1:0-4035 GCA_031556015.1 Thermoguttaceae bacterium | reverse complement strand
TACACCCTTTCCAGGACGCGACGATGAAACTTTCGTAAGGAAAATGCTTGATGAACCATTTGTACTCCTGCGTTTCAGTGTAACTGTCCGGGAGCCAATCGGCGACGTTGTTGGCGTTGCTTTGCAGGGTCCGTTTCGTACCCATCCAGACAAACGCCAGGAGAAATACGACCGTGAAAAGGATCACAAAGCCGTATTTTTCAAAAAAAGATGGGGCTTTCATCGTAGTTGAATCATACAAGTGTCCACTCAGGAGAACTGTGGCGGGACACGACACCATTAGAATTCAGCATAATCGCTTTTTTGGATTTCGTCCAGTGGTGGATTCGCAGTACAAAGAGATTCAAGTTTCGTAAGCGTTCCGGCAATGGAGAAGCGCTTCGGCTTTTTCGCCGAGCGGTTTGCCGAAGAATTCCCGATACGCCAACGTGATCTCGTTGTTTTCGTGACACAGACGCACTTTGCTCCGATCAATTCCCGATTGAATGGCGTCTTTTCGGTCGTAAATCAAGTCAGTGAGCATCGCCAACTGCACCGGATACGGCTGACCGCCGCCGCCGAGACAACCGCCCCGACAGGACATGACCTCGACGAAATCGAATTTTTCACCGTCGTGTTCAATGGCGTCAAGTAGTTCCCGCAAACTACCCGGCGTTTCGACGACCGCGATCCGGAGTTTCCGACCTGTCATGTCGATGGTGTCTTCACGAACCCCGGCGATGCGACCGAACGGCATCGGGTTGACCCAATTGACGGTCTGCATCGTTCCCTTGATTTCGACATCCTTTTGAAGCGGAGCGTTTTCTTTGTGGAGCAAATAATACGCAGTCCGGAGAGCCGATTCCATGACGCCGCCGGTTCGACCGAACGCGACGCCGCCCCCGCTTCCCCGGCCCATGAGCGAATCGTAAGACGCCCCCGGCAGATGGGGAAGATCGATTTTCATGTCGCTTAAAATCGCTCCCAATTCCCGGACATTCAAAACAAGATCAATCTCCGCGAGCCCTTCGTAGCCGCTTTGATCGGTCAACGTGTTCGAGCCGGGCCGCTTGATTTCCGTTTTCTTGGCCGTACAGGGCGTCACGGCAACGTTGAAAATGCGTTTCGGATCGATCTTCTCTTTCCCGGCGAAATAGGTTTTGATCGTCGCGCCTTGCATCATGATCGGGCTTTTCGTCGTCGAAATGTGTTCGACCAGTTGCGGGGTAAACAGTTCGGCAAACCGAACCCACGCCGGACAGCAACTCGTGAACATCGGATACTTCACATCGGGATAATCGTCCAGTCGACGGAGCAATTCCGACGCCTCTTCCATGATGGTCAAATCGGCGCCGAAAGTGGTGTCGAGCACGTGATCGCAGCCGAGTTTTTTGAGCGAAGCGACCATTTTGTCTTCGACGTAACTCCCCGGCGGCATGTTGAACATTTCGCCCAGTGCGACGCGAACGGCAGGCGAGGTCGAAACGACAACGATTTTATCGGGATCGGCCAGTGCCGTCATAAACTCGGTGACACCGGAACGCTCCGTGATCGATCGCGATTCGCACTGAATCGTACATTGACCGCAGTTGATACACGAAAGCCGACCTTCCGAAGATCGGTGTCCCTGCACGGTTCCGTAACGATAACAATAATCGAGACATTGGCCGCATCGAATGCATTTGGAGCGATCACGAACGACCGAAAGATTCTCGGGCGTGATCACGACGTGAGTCATGCCGCTCTCACGAAGCGGAGGTACGGGCGGTGTCGCAGCGGTCTGTGTTTGTTGGGTTGTTTGAGCAAGCAGCGTGTTCGTGCATCCGGCGGCAAGAATACCAAGACCGCCGACGCGAAGCAAATCACGACGGGAAAGTTGAGGATCGGTTTTGTTTGGCATGGTGTATCGGAGAATAATGAGTGTTCAAAAACATCGGTGTCCCTTCGGTCGATAAACACCGTTGCCTTGAAAAAGTTTCGATTCACATCAACGGGGTGGAACAGAACCATCGGACCAAGTAACGCCCCGTTGGGGCTGAACGCGCCCTGTTCGCGGTCCGGCGAAAAACGGATCGGGTTCCGAGGTCGCCATCCTATCTTTTCGCACGCGGATTTGTTAGACTACACTGTTCGTGATTCGCTCCCTTGAAGATCATCCTGTCACTTTTGGAGATTTTATGATGAAACACCTGATTTCCCTTTCTCTTTTACTTTTCCTGACTTCCGCGGCAACAGCCGAGGACGGTTTCGTTTCCCTCATGCCGACCGAGTCCGGGCTCTCCTGGAAAGACAACGGTAAAGTCCAAGCCGGCTGGGTCAAATACGGCGGCGAAGCGACTTACGAATACGACGGCAAAGCGATCACCGGACGCCGCGGACCGGGGCACAATACGTTCCTCTGCACCGAAAAGAATTACCTCAATTTCGTCTTCAAGTGCGAATTCAAATTCGACGTCGATTGCAATTCCGGAATTCAATTCCGCAGTGTTGTTCACAAAGAGAATCAAGGCGACATTGACAACGGCGTCGTTAGTGGATACCAATACGAACTGGCGTCCAACGGCAACTCGGGAAACATTTACGACGAAAGCCGTCGTAATCGCTGGGTCGAACCGATTCCCGCCGAAATGGTGGAAAAAATGAACAAAGCCTTCAAGGCGACCGATTGGAATGAAATCGAAATCCAATGCGTCGGTCCGTCGATCAAGACCTGGGTCAACGGTGAAAAAGTGACGGATCTGGTCGATATTTATTGCGGCGACGGGTTCTTCGGTCTTCAGGTCCACTCCGGTCCCCAAGGCGTCGTTCTTTGGCGCAACATCCGGATCAAGGAACTCCCGGCAACGCCGTGGATTTCGCTCTACTCCGATAAAACTTTCGGTCCGGTCGAAGAAAAACCGGTTGGTAAATGGGAAGTCCAGGAAGACGGTTCCATTCTCGGAACCACGGAACCCGGCGAAGCCCGTGACGGAATGATCCTGAGCAAAGACATCTACAAGGATTTCGCCGTCAAGGTTTCTTACAAGGAACAAGGTGGCAACAGCGGCTTGTATTTCCGCGCGTCGGAAGTCAACCAGCCGTATTGGCTCAAGGGATTCCAGTGCGAAATCGCCGACATCAACGCGTGCTGTAACCTTTGGGAAGTCGAAGGACGCGGCTGGGTCGCCAAGACGAACGAAACGGAAGCGGCCGTCGCAAAGGTTCTCAAGCCGAAAGAATGGAACGATGTCGGAACCGTCGCGATCGGCGATCATTTGGTCACGTATCTCAACGGACAGAAGATCGTGGACATCAACGATCCGGAATGTGCGAAAGAGGGCAAGACCGGCCTGCAATTGCACGGCGGCGGCGACCAGGGCTACTATTTCCGCGAATACTGGATCATGCCGCTCGACGCCGAAGCGGTGAAGCTGATCAACGAACGATAGTGCTTTTAAGTGATAGGTGACAAGTGATATCGTACGCGTTATCACCTATCACCTATCACCTATCACCTATCACATCGTCCGCACTTCTTCGGCGAGGTTGCGATAGTCCTCGGCTCCGTTGGAGCCGGGGTCGTATTGGAAGATCGTCTTGCCGAAGCTCGGCGCTTCAGCCAGGCGGATGTTGCGGCGGATTTTCGTCTGAAACGTTCGCGCCCCGGACCAGGGAGTCGACGGTTCACTCTGCTGCGTGAAAAACGTCTCTACATCCCGGGCGACTTCCGACGCCAATCGCGTCTGTCCCTCGAACATGCACAGGACCACACCACTGAGAGTGAGTCGATTATTGAGCCGCTTGGCGACCAGATCGATGGTACGCAGCAACTTGCTCAATCCGTGCAGGGCCAGGTAATGCGGCTGGAGTGGGATAAAGACTTCTTCGACTGCCGTGAGTGCGTTGATCGTCAACACACCGAGCGAGGGCGGACAATCGACGAGTAGATAGTCGAATTTCATGTCGTCCGCCGCCAGTTTGTCGCGGAGAATCACTTCCCGACCGACGACCCCGGCCAATTCCATTTCCGCGGCCGCAAGATCCAAGTGCGACGGAACCAGCCAAAGATTGGACGCG
>JAVBTU010000106.1:0-3653 GCA_031556015.1 Thermoguttaceae bacterium | reverse complement strand
TTCGATCATCACCTGACACCCGAGCTCCCAAGCCCGTTTGGCGAGTCGCCCCATCACGTCCAGTTCGCCGAACTGCGCCGCGTCGGAGGCGTCATGCAGACAGCCGGGGCGTAAGCCGTCGCCGATGCTCCAGCTCACGTCGTAGGTCCGCATGATTTCGCACAGCTCGTCGAAATGTTCGTAAAAAGGGTTTTCTTTTTTATGCGCGACCATCCATTTGGCGGTGAGCGAACCGCCGCGACTGACGATACCGCACAACCGGCTCTCGGTGAGCGGGATATGCTCCTGGAGCAGGGCGGCGTGGATCGTCATGTAGTCGACCCCTTGTTTTGCCTGGTGTTCCACGGCGTCAAGGAAATGACGCGGCTGCATGTCGAGAATGTCGTCGAGTTGTTCGCAGACCTGGTATAGCGGAACCGTTCCGACCGGGACGTTCACGGATTTGAGAATATTGGCCCGAAGCGAATCGATTTCCGCACCGGTCGACAGGTCCATGACCGTGTCCGCGCCGAACGCGATTGCCGATTGTACCTTGGCGAGTTCGCACGGCGTGTCCCCGGCGAGCGGCGAATTGCCGAGGTTCGCGTTAATTTTCGTTCGAGTCGCGATTCCGATTCCCATCGGTTGGAGCGACATCGCCAAATGGTTCTTATTGGCCGGGATAATGAGGCGACCGGCGGCGATTTCCGCTCGCACGAACTCCGGCTCGAGGTTTTCCTCTTGCGCAACGAGGTTCATTTCCGGCGTAATGCGACCGTTTTTGGCTTCGAGAAATTGCGTCATATCGGAACAAACAGGGGTACATTCGTCGGGAAGAGCCCGAAAAAATAAAGGCGGACACTAGAAAGACGGTACCGGACCGGGAGCTTTTTGTCAATGCGGACTGTGGTCGGGGTGCAGTAAAACTTTGTGGGCAGATATACAGCACTGCTCCAGTAGACTTTCCACTCAACGCCGTTAACCGTTTCGAAACCTGGGACCGCAGGCTTCCAGCCTGCCAGTGGGCGGTTGGGCACCGTTTGCTGGGCGTCCGTCCGTTACATGCTGCGGGCTGGAAGCCCGCAGACCCAGGTGCGGGCAAGACGCCTGCGGTCCCAAGGTTGCGGGAGGTTGCTGAAACTCATTCCACGGTCAGCAGGATTCCCGCGCCCGGCGAAAGCCAGCACTGTTCGCCCTGGAACGAAGTTTTGCCGGGATTGTAAGGGCTGATCATTTTCACCGCCCCTTCTTTTTTGAACGTGATACCGAGGTAAACCGGCGACTGCGTGCTTTTGTTCACGACCATCACGTAAGGACGTCCTTCGGAGTCGACGAACTCGCCGACGACGTAGGTTCCTCCTTCGATTTTCGAAATGTGGACGGACGATTCGATTCCCTGCGCGTTTCGCGGTACGGTTCCGTGATGAAAGACGTTCACGCTTTTCAGGGAGCAGTAGACCGGCGCGATCGCGTGGATTTGCAGGTTCGTGTTTCTCAATTGCTCCCACGTTTTCGTGCGGTATCCGTATTGATCGATCGGCGCGAGACGGTAATTCCCGACCCGGGGCGCGTAGTGAGTGAAATATCCGATCCCTTTTCCGCCGTAGGCGAGCGTGGAGTACGCCTGGAGCCGAAATGTCGTGTCGGACGGTTCCGCATAAGCGAAGTGCGTGTTCGCCAAGACGACGTTCCAGAACGGAATCTCGTTCCGCAACGCGACCTTTCGCGTCGTTTCGAGGTTCCCGTAAAACCGATCTTCGTCCAGTTTGTCGCCGAGGAACAGGGAGTAATTGTCGTAAGAAATATAAGGAGGCCGGCAGGTTTCGACGTAGCTTTCCAGATGCGCTTCGTAATCTTTCGATCCCAACTGTTCCGCCGATGCATAATCGGGAAAGAGGTTGATGTACGGAAGGATCGACGAATCCGCTTTCCGAATCGCGTCCGACCAGCGGTTCAAATTCGGAAACAGCGCGGCGTTCGGCTCGTCGATGAGGTACATGGCGTAGACCGCTGCACGCTGTTCGGGATCGGTGATCTGACCGAAGACTTTTTTCATGGTTTCATCGGCCTTGTTCTGGGAAACGTCCGTACCGCCGTAAACCCGGGAATCGCTGAGAATCACTTTCAAATCATGGGAAATCGCGTGGGGAATATATTTCGCCGGAACGAATCCGGTCGCGTTGTAGCCGCAGTCGTACAAATCTTTCATCATGGAATCCGGATCGGCAAAGTCGCCCCAAGCTCCGTTTTCGGTTTCCGCGATCGGCATCCCGCCCCACGGGAAGATGATGAACTCCGAAGCCCCGATCCGTTCGGGGGAGGCGGCGAAAGTTTTCAAGGCGGTACAGGGTGTCGTCAGAAAATAACAACAAATTCCCAGGACAAAAACAGAGATCGAAATCGTTTTTTTCATGATCGTTCGTCGGAAGGAGGGTGAAAAAGAGAATGCGCCGATGCATTGTGAAACAGGCCTCGAACGTGTGTTCAATCGCATTGTAGACCTGTGCTGCGGAAGAAACAAGACCGCAAAACCCCGGCTTGAGGGCAGCCGCCCTGTGAATCGGAAAAAGACAACGATATTGGTTGACGGAATCCGTGCAGGTCTTATAGTTTGAGGAGGTCCCAACCGTCCCGGCTTTTTCGGCGTGTGTCGTGTCGGGACGTTTCAAGTCGATTCCAACGATGAAAAAAATCCTTCAAATCATTCCGACGCTGGACCGAAGCGGTGCGGAAAAGCAGATGGTCCTCCTCGCGACCGGTTTGCCAAAAGACGAATTCGACGTTCGCGTTTGCACGTTGACGCGCAACGGGCCGTTGGAGAAAGACCTGGATCGCGCCGGGATCCCGAGGATTTCCATCGGGAAAAAATGGAAAGTCGACCCGTGGGCGTATTCGCGGCTCAAGACGGCGATTCGCGAATTTCAACCGGACTTGGTACACACCTGGCTTTTCGCGGCGAATTCCTACGGTCGTCGGGCCGCACTCCAGTGCGGCGTCCCGGTGATCGTCGCCGGGGAGCGCTGCGTCGATCCGTGGAAGAGCTGGCTTCATTTTCGAATCGATAAATCCCTCGCGAAAAAAACGGATCGGATTTTCACGAACAGCTCCGGCGTTGTCGATTTTTACGCCGAAAACGGATTCGATCCGAAACAATTTTCGATCATTCCCAACGGCGTCGAGCTTCCCGAACAGGTTCCGACGGATCCGGAGAAAAAAACGGCCGTGCTGCGGGAACTCGGAATTCCGTTCGAAGGAATTCCGTACCTGATCGGAATCGTCGCCAGGCTCTGGCCGCAAAAACGGATCAAGGAAGCCGTTTGGTCGTGTGAGACGCTGAGATTCACGAAGACGAATTTTCACACGCTCATCTTCGGCGACGGACCGGAGCGGGAACGGCTGTTACGGTATCGCGATTCGCTCGGCTTGACGGATCGGGTGCATTTCCCCGGGCATCGCAACGACATATCCCGGTTTTTTCCGCACTTCGACCTGCTTTGGTGTCCCAGTGAATACGAAGGCCAATCGAATTCCGTGCTGGAAGCGATGTCGTACGGTATCCCGGTTGTCGCATCGGACATTCCCGGCAACCGCGACCTGGTCGAAGACGGTGTCACGGGCGTTCTCGTCCCGGAGTTCGGCGACGATTTCCGGCGTCGACGCAGCATGTACGTCGA